>WTHE01000622.1 GCA_011523315.1 Candidatus Binatota bacterium | reverse complement strand
GTTCTCACCCATAAGGGAAACCGTCTCGGGCTTGAGCAGCTGTGCAGCGTTGCAGGTCCCACCGTTCAGCAGCATGCGCACAAAGGCCAGATAGTCGCCCGCAGTGGCGTACAGCCCACCGCCGCCGCCGAAAAAGCGGCCGTCAAAAGGCAGCTCAAACTCAATCTGGGCGAGCGAGCCGTCAGCCTGGCGCTGGCAGACACTGACCAGCCGGCTGCGCTGGTCCGGGCTCGGCGAGAAACCGGTGTCGATCATGCCCAGCGGCTGAAAAATATGTTCCCGGCAGTAGTCGGCCAGGTTTTGTCCGCTCAGGTGTTCGACCACGCGGCCGACCCAGTCGGTGCTGATGCCGTACTCCCAGCGCTGACCCGGATCGAACATCAGGGGCGAATCCAGGAAGCCGTCGCCGCCATCGGCAAAGCGGGGGATGGAGGACTGTTCGGCGAACTGTATGAACTCGGCGTTCCACATCTCGTAACAGTAGCCCGAGGTGTGGGTCAGCAGGTGTCTGAGGCTGAGCGGTCGGGCGGCCGGACGCAGCCTGGGCGTGCCGTCCGCATCAAAGCCGTCCAACACCTGCCGGGCGGCCAGCTGGGGAACTTTTGTCTCCAGAGCTTCGTCGAGCGACAGCCTGCCCTGCTCGACGAGTTGCATGGCCGCCACCGAGGCGACCGCCTTGGTCATCGAGGCGATGCGGAAGACCGTGTCGGTCGTCATTGCCGGAGCGGAGGCGTCGCCGCGTCTGCCCGCCGCACCTTGATAGACGATGTCGCTGTCGTTTGCCGCCATGGCGACCAGACCGGGCACCTCGCCGGATTCGACCGCCTGCTGCAGAACCGTGTCGATAGGTGTCATGCTGCTCCCTCCTGTGCCCGCGTTTCCTGAACGGACCCCTGAAAGCTGCGGCTCATGCCTGCCCGCCGTCCGACCGACCGATCCTGTCCAGCCAGCCCAGGACGGCGTCCTGAAACGCCGGCAGACTTTTATACAAACGCCACCAGTCGGGCATGCCGCGCAGCGCCCGCGCCATGGCCACAGCCCGCTGCGGGTACGCGACCAGATGGCTGAGGGGTTTGACATGGATCCGAATCGTAAACACGATATCCTGACTGCGCGACAGCCGCCGCAGGGTCTGGCGCTCGATGCGCAGCCACAGTTTCTCACCCGCGTTGTCGGCCGTAATGTCCGGATTAAAGCCGCCCCGGCTGTGGCCGGTCGATTGGAACAGCGTCGGGTCGTCGACCAGCCCCCAGTTGAGCCGCCACACCGGCTTGCGCATGCGCACAAAGTAGCGGTTCATGGTCGAGTCGAGCCGCTCCCGGTAGCCGGGCGTCGGGCCGTGAATCGCCGCCAGCGACAGGCCCATCTTGTCGGCCAGATTCCAGCGGGTCGGAAAACACACCGACGCCCCGACCAGGCGATAGATGTCGGAGTCGGGCTCTTTGTGCATCAGGCACAGGTCCTCCTGGACCAGACGCCCGGCCAGATCGAGCGGGTGCAGCCCAGACCCGGCCAGGTCCCAGGACTGACCGGTCGCGGCATTTCGCAGTTCGTCCCCGCTGCGTTGGTACAGGCGCGGGAAGCGGGCCGGCAGGTGCTCGGCCAGCAGACCGAGGACTTCTTGTGAGCCGGGCTCGGCCTCGGGCCGGACATTGACGACTTCGTCGTAGCGCTCGGCCAGCAGCCGCTCCTTTTCGGCCAGGTCGGCGGCCAGGTGAGCGTCGGGTTCGATCCAGTCCTTGAGGTCCAGGGGCAGCAGCCCCATGGCGACCCGGAAAGGCTGGGCCGTGTAGGGCGTATAGTCCGGGTCAGGCGGGAAGGCCGGCCCGGTCGCCGCAGTCTCAGTCTGTTCCCAGCTGGTCAAGAAAGGCTCCGAACTCGGTGTTGAATGCCGTCGCCTGCTCGATATTGGCCGCATGTCCGGCATCGCTCAGGATGACCTTTTTTGCGTGCGGAATTTTTGCGGCCATATAATCGGTCGCGGCCAAAAAGGGTTTGTCCCGGTCGCCGATCATGACCAGAGCCGGCACGTCGATGGAGCCCAGGGCATTCATGATCCGGGCGTCGTGCTGGGTCAGGATGCCGCGGGCGGCATGGGCCAGACCCTGGGCCGAGCGGTGCGAGCCGGCCCGCACCTCGGGACTCCGGCCCAGAGCGTCGAGTCCCTTTTGTTCAAACGTGTCGGCGAAAGATCGCGCGCGCTGATTCCACGCCTCACGGGGCGGATCCTTGCGAAAGCCGGGCCCGGTGCCGAGCAGCATCAGGCCCTTGACCCGCTCGGGATGGGCGCAGTGAAACGCCAGCGACAGATAGCCACCCAGCGAGTGACCGCCCAGCACAGCCTGCTCGACGCCCTCGGCATCCAACAGGGCCAGCATATCGGCGACCGACAGGGCCTCGGAGTAGGCCGCCGGGTCAGCCGGGCTGTCCGACTGACCGTGGCCGCGCAGATCCCAGCTAATGAACCGGTAGCGCTGGGACAGGGCGTCGACCTGGGGCTGCCAGGCTGCGGTTGTGGCGCTGAAGCCGTGCGTCAGCAGCACGGCCGGCCCCGAGCCGTGCGTTTCGTAGTAAATGTGGACCCCGTCACGATCAAGCCTTGGCATGCCGCGCCTCCATTCAGAACCGTCCAGAATATGCTAAGCTCGGCATTGCATCACATTTGCCGCATGAGGGAAACCGTTTGGAAACCGTCTGGAGGATGCGCCCATGGCCTCTGCCCGCCCCCAGCTGTATACCACCGACGCTGCCCAGCCGCCCCGGCTGTGCGCCAAGCGCTGCCGCGCCTGCGGCTATACCTTCTTCCCGCCCCACGCCTACAGCTGTGAGTCGTGCGGAGCGGCTGCCGGGCAGATCGAGCCCCGGCTGTTGGCCGGCAGCGGCGTGGTGCAGGCCAGCGCAACCGTCCACGTCCACCACGACCCGAACACGCCAACCCCCTTCACCGTTGCCTCAATCAGCCTGGACGACGGCCCCACCATCCGAGCCCTGATGACCTGTCCGACCGACGCCAAGCTGTCGCTCGGAGATCGGGTGCGGGCGGTCCTCGTCTCCACCGATTCAGATGCTGACGGCAACGCACGGACCGAACTCCGGTTTGAAAAAACCCCGAAAGTCGAGGCGACCTGATGGGCAAAGTATTACGAGACCTGCGTCCGGTGTATGTGGTCGGGACGGGCCTGCACCGCTATCAGCACAAGAGTGACACCGCCTACGTGGAACTGGGTCTGACTGCGGTTCGGGCGGCGCTGGACGACGCCGGTATCGACTGGCCGAGCGTCGAGGCGGTGTACAACGGCACGGCTCAGCTGGGCATTGCCCCGACCCGGATCATGCTGCGCCACCTCGGCACGACCGGCATTCCCATGACCCAGGTTGAGAACGCCTCGGCCTCGGGCTCCTCGGCTTTTCGTCAGGCCTGTCTGGAGGTGGCCGGCGGGGTGAGCGATGTCGTCCTGGCCATGGGGGTGGATAAGCCCGAGGGGCTGCGTCTGGCCTCACGCAAGGCCGGGGTGGCGGATCTGGTTGGCGCACGCGCGGTGCCCTTTACCCATTTTGCCCTGCTGGCCAACGCCTATATGCACCGCTACGGGATCGGCCCGGAGACGATTGCTGCGGTGGCGGTCAAAAACCACCGTAACGGAGCCAACAACCCGTATGCCCAGCGGCAGCAGGAGCGCAGCCTGGCAGAAGTCCTGGCCGGCCCGTCCATCTCCGGCTCACTGACCCGCTTGCAGTGCTGCCCGGTTGGCGAGGGCGCGGCTGCGGTCATTGTCGCCTCGGCCGAGGCCATCGAACGGCTGGGCATCGACCGGGCCAGAGCCGTCCGGGTTGTGGCCTCGACCCTGCGGACCGAGCGGGTGTACAGCGGGGCCGCAAACTTCGACGCCGAGCTGACCCGCGAGACCGTCGCCCAGGGGTATGACGAGGCCGGTATCACGCCGGCCGATCTCGACGTCATCGAACTCCACGATGCGTTCAGCATTGAGGAGCTGCTGTACGTCGAAGCCATGGGCCTGTGCGCCGAGGGCGGGGCGGCCGGGCTGCTGGAGAGCGGCGGGCTGGATATTGGCGGGCGCTGCGCGGTCAGCCCGTCCGGCGGGCTGCTGGCCATGGGCCATCCGATCGGGCCGACCGGAGCCGGCCAGATTGTCGAGCTGACCCGTCAGCTGCGGGGCGAGGCCGGCGTCCGCCAGCAGCCGAACGCTCGGACCGGCCTGGCCCACATGGTCGGCGTTGGCGCGGTGTGCGCGGTCCATGTGCTGCAACGGGATGCGACCTGAAACATGCGGGAGGAGAGAACCATGCTCGGGATTCAAGGACTGTACGAGCTTGCCCTTCGAGTAAAGAATCTGGCCCAAGCCGAAGCCTTTTACTGCGAAACGCTGGATCTCGAAGTCGGTCTGCGGGACGAGGCCCGCAAATGGCTGTTCCTGCGGGTCGGCGGACAGGCCGGCATGATCGTGCTTCAGGAAGACCCCCAGGACTGGGCGCCCCAGCACCTGGCCTTCACCGTTCATGAGGCCGATCTGGAGCGGGCCGTGGCCACCCTGCGTGATAGAGGCATTAGCGTCGAAGGCCCGGTGACCCACGACTGGATGCCGGCCAAGTCGGCCTACTTCTCAGACCCGGACGGCCACGCCCTGGAGCTGTGCGCCCCGCTCACCCCGGCCTGAACCCTTGCGATAGTAGGCTTTTGAGCCGACCCGCTCGAAAAACAAGGGCGAGGTCAGCCCTTCGGCGTCTCTTTGAGCGATGATGTCTCGGACCGATTCACCAAACCAGATACGCCCGCTGCGTGGATCTATCCCCGCCGTCTGCCCTGAGCGGTCAGAGAGGTCGTGCTGGTGTTGGTACTCGGCCCACATCTGCCTCGCCTTAGCCGAGTTCCCCTTTGCCCACATCTCGGGTGTTTCTTTCATGGCTCATGCTCTATAGATCAACACTTATAGACGCTTTGTGGCCGTGCTACCAGAAGATAGGCTTTATCGCCGGGTGCAGCCGAAACGCAACTCATGCCAGACCGGCGCCGGGATCGCCGACACGCTCTCATGCGTCCGCAATTCGCGCATGATGCTGGCGGACGGTTGCGGCCGTAGCGGTTCCGAGACGATATTGGTGTCCGGCAGGTATTCCACGGCTCACAGCTCGATGTCACGTCCCGGCGTCATGTCCCGCACGGTCCCGAACACCTCGTCGGGTTCCAGCCCGAGCGGTAGAGGCGGGTTTCAAACCCGCCCCTACGAGGACGCCTCTCCACCCCCTACAAATCCCCCTGCGCTGGCGCGCGCTTCCCCCTTTGCCAAAAGGGGGACTGAGGGGGATTTTTCCGGCGCGGGTGCCGCACTCAGAACGAGTCAAGCCTTTGCAGCCTGACACACCGCCCAGGCTTGTTACGCCTACCAATCCCGGGCCGAGTGTGGTATCGAAACCGGGTCGGGAGGGAGCATGATCGAAGTCAACGGGATGGCCCACGTCATCCTGACAGTGAGTGACTGGGACCGCTGCCGGAGCTTTTACGAGGCGCTGCTGCCCTTTCTGGGCCTCAAGCAAGCCTTCAGCGGCGAGGACATGATCTACTATGTCGGCGGTCGGACCGCGCTCGGTGTGAGCCGCTGCGACGACGCCCATGCCCAGGACCGCTTTGTCCAGAACAGCGTCGGCCTGCACCACCTGAGCTTTCGAGCCCGCAGCCGGGAGGACGTTGACCAGGTCTACGCCTTCCTCCAGGACCAGCACGCCACCGTCGTTCACCCGCCCGAGGAAGGGCCGTGGGCACCGGGCTATTACTCGGTGTTGTTTGAAGACCCGGTCGGCACCCGCCTGGAGGTCAACTACGTGCCGGGCAAGGGAATTTTCGCCGACGGTGCCGGCTTCAACCCGGCCGGGGATTATCACTAGGAGATCGGTCAGACCGCGTTTTCAGACGGGGAACCGCTATGGAGGGGGAAACGATCTCAGCCGCGGCCGCGCCGTGCATCTCGGTCATCCTGCCGACCTTTGAGCGCGCTCACCTGCTGCCCCGTAGCCTGCGCTCGGTTCTGGCCCAGACCTTCAGCGACTGGGAGCTGATCGTCATTGACGACGGCAGCACCGACAACACGGCCGAGGTCGTGCAGGACTGGCAGTACAAAACGTCCCGGATCCGCTATCTGCACCAGACCAATCACGGCGTTGGCGCCGCCCGCAATCTCGGCATTCAACACGCCCGCGGGCAGTATATCGCCTGTCTGGACAGTGACGACGAGTATCTCCCCAAGCATCTGGAAACGCGGCTCAGCCTGTTGCGCCGTCACCGACTCGACCTGGTGCAGGGCGGGGTGCGCGTCCTGGGTAAAGACTGGACGGTCGATTTCTTTGACCCCCAGCGGCTGGTCCGGCTGTCCGACTGTATTATCGGCGGGACCCTGTTTGGCAGACGCGACGTGTTTCTAGCCCTGGGCGGCTTCGGCGACCTCAACTATGGGGAAGATCTCGACCTGTGGACCAGAGCCCGACAGCGCTTCAAGGTTGCCACCTTTCGGACCCCGACCACCTACTGTCTGCACGAAACGCCCGACAGCCTGCGGATCGCCCGCTACCAGGAGTGGGCCGACCAGCAACGGCCTGAGCGCCGCCCCTGGCGCGTTTCCCGATAGGCTGTAGTAGGTCGGATTAGCGGAGCGTAATCCGACAAGTACGGAATGTCGGGTTACGCCTCCGGCTAACCCGACCTACACGGCTACACCTAATGGTGAATTGCCCTAGTCGACGCTGGGCAGCCGCTCGCGCAGCACATAGACGCCGAGGTAGAACAGCGGCGTGTCCAACACGGCAAAGACACACTTGAAGGCGTAGGACGATAAGACCAAGGGGATCAGCTTGGCCACCGAGTCGATCTGGCTGCCGAGCCCGCCCGAGGCGTACAACACGAACGAAATCAGGACCGTGTCGACGAGCTGGCTCAGCAGCGTCGAGCCGTTGTTGCGCAGCCACAGATGGCGTCCTCGGGTCAGCGTCCTCCAGAAGTGAAACAGCTGGACATCAACCGACTGGGCGACCAGATAGGCGATCATCGACGCCACCACATTCGGCTTCATGAACGCGTACACCTGCTCAAACGTGGCGCTGGCGCCCGACACCCCGGACGCATCCGGCAGCGTGTGACCGAACCACATCAGGAACAGCATGAAGAGGTTCATGCACAGGCCGACCCACACCAGCGCCTGGGCTCGGCGGCGGCCGTACAGTTCGCTGATCAGGTCGGTGGCCAGAAAGGTAAACGGATAGGCCAGCAGGCCGGCCGGAATCACGAACCAGCCCAGATCGACAAACTTGGTGATGCCGACGACATTGCCCAGGGTCAGCGAGGTGAGAAAAATACCGGCCAAAAAGGAATAGAAGACATAGCTGGAATGGACCGACCAGGTCGAGGCGACGGGCTCATCTTGCTCATCTTGCATACAGGCCCGACACCCAAACACGAGCACTGCGGTTTTGCAAGCCGACCCAATCGGGCCGCTGTCTCAGTCTAGGAATGCTCGCCCTGCATAGCCCACAGCGACCCTCTCTTACCCAAGCACTCACGCCGGGAAAATCCCCCTCAGTCCCCCTTTGACAAAGGGGGAAGCGCGAAGCGCAGGGGGATTTCTGAGCAGGATGATTCTCTTCCAGGAAAGAAACGCAAAGTGAGACGCTACCTGAAACGGGGTATCCCTTATCGCGGAATTGCAGACGGAGGCGTTGTTTGACACACTGAGAGCCGCCGAAAGGAGGAGTGCGATGAGCGAGACACCAACGGTTACGTCTGAGCCGTATGTCGGAAAAGTGCTGGAGCGGAGGAGCTTTCCGGTCAGCCAGGAGGCCCTGGACGATTATTGCCAGGGTCTGGACCTCGACGCCGCAGTCGGGGTGCCCTCCATGCTGGCCAGCGGCACGGACAACGGCTATTTCGATCAGATCTGTTTCAGCAACCACTTCGGCCATCTGTGGATGCGCCAGGAGTGGGAACTGTTCGCCCCGCTGCACGTCGGACACGAGTATGAGACCAGCGGCCACATTGCCGATATCTATCAGCGCCGTGACCGCAGGGTCGTGCAGTACGCCGTTGAGCTGCACGACGAGGCGGGCGGGCTTGTCCTGCGCAGCCAACACCACCAGAGCTTTCTGCTCGACCAGCAGTCCGGCGAACTCCAGTTTCGCGACCCCAAGGCGAAGCCGGGCGCCCGGAAGTTCAACGTGCCCCAGGGCGAACCGTTCGGCTCGCTGGAGCGCACGATTACGCTGGACATGTGCGACCGCTTCTTTGGCGGCGACGTGAACTACCACACCGACCGTGAGGCATCGCTGAAGCTCGGTTTTCGCAACGTGGTGGTTGGCGGGCGAATGACCATGGCCTACGCCGGCCATATTCTCGAAGAGCGCTACGGCACGGCCTGGCTGCGCAGCGGGCGGATGGATGTGAAGTTCACCAACCCGGTATGGGAGAACGATACGGTCATTGCGCACGGCGTCGAGCTGGGTCGTCTGGAGGACGAGCCCGACAGAACCGCCGCCTTTGTGTGGCTGGCCAAGCCGGACGGTACGGTCGTGCTGATTGCCAACGCGAGTGTCC
>WTHE01000671.1 GCA_011523315.1 Candidatus Binatota bacterium | reverse complement strand
GTGGGCCCAGGGACCCATCAACAGGCGTTGGTTGCGGCGCGCTGCCTGGGTCAGAGCCTGCTGCCGCAGACCGCTGTACATGCTCAGGGTGTCGTACTGAAACACGTCGTACCACGAGCCCACGTGCAGCATCGGCACATTGATGTTGTGGAACTGGCGGCTCAGGTCGAGCGCCTGCCAGTATGGGCCGTCTGTTGGATGGCGGAGAAAATCGGCAAAATACGGCACGCCGTCCTTGAACCGTTCGGCCCAGTCGCTGAGCGGCAGATGCCGGTATTCCTCCTTTTTGAGCGGGGACATGGGCATGTCCGGATACGCAACCCGGGCGTCTAGCAGTGGCTTGTACTGCTCGTACAAACCCTTACGCTCCAGGGTGTTGCGCTGCATGGTGGTGAAGTAGGCCAGCATCCAGCCCAGCTCGAACACCCCGCGCCGATAGGTACAGTTCTCATAATAGCTGACCGGACCCGAGACCGGGCTCATGGCCCGCAGGTGGGGCGGTCGCTCGGGCGCGGCAAAGTACTGCACCAGCCCCAGATACGACTGCCCGACCATGCCGACCTGGCCGTCCGACCACGGCAGGCCGGCCGCCCACTCAATCGTGTCGTAGCCGTCCCGGCCCTCATGGATAAACGGATAAAACTCGCCCTCCGAACGAAAACGGCCCCGAGTGTCCTGGACCACCACGACATAGCCGCGTGACGGGAAATAGTCCTTCTCGGTCAGCGCCATATCGACGCTTTTGTCATACGGCGTGCGGACCACCAGAACGGGAAACCGTCCGTCCGCATCCGGCCGGTACACATCCGCGTAGAGCGTCACTCCGTCACGCGTCTGCATGGCGACATCTGTGTCTACAACAACGCGATAACTGGCTTGGCTGGGCTGTGAGCTGGTCATGGCTCCCTCCTGTGTGTCTGGTCGACCTCTATCCGGCCGGTTAGCGTATCCTGCTGGCGGACGCGGCGGATGGCCTGTTGTCGCTCGATTTCATACTGACGGCGGGCCTCCTCCCGTTCGGCGGCTCTGTCGGCGCGGTCTTCCGTATCGAACCAAGCCGCCACGCTTTCTTTTATGCCCCGAGCCGCGCGCGTGTAAAAGGCTGGTCCGGAAGAATCCCGGCCAAACCCGGCGCGGAGTTCTTCCCAGACACTGTCTTGTTTGGCAGGCGGGGCATACGGACGCTGGCCGAGGCGTTCGGTCTGGGTCACACATGCGCAGGGGAGGAAGACAAGAGACAGCGCCAGAAAAAGGCTTGGCCTGGATTGTGAGCTGAGCGGTAGCATGGGCGCAACGCTGTGTCGTACTTTAAGACAGCCAACTCAAAATGATATGTCTTCTTTTAGTCCAGGTTTGCCCGAGCGTCGAAGACAGGGCGCGAAAATCCAGGAATTTCTCCAGTTTTCGCCTTTTATTCGTCTCTTATTTTTGGTACGCTTTGTGCAGATACATCCGGTGTCGCTCAAAACGAAGCGAGGAGAAATAATGTCTGACCTTACACAGAAGTACAGCGTAGCAGAACTCGAAGCCGATATCCTGGTCCCCTCCCAGTTCTTTGACCGGCGTCAGGCCGAGGGCTCGGCCCAGCCCGAAAAACGCCTGATGCTGGCGGTCATGGAAGACGCCATCGCTACCTTTCAGAAGTCGCTTCCCGAAGCCACCCGGCGGCAGCGACGCCTGCTGCGGGAAACCGAAGAGTGGATCCGGTCGAACGATGCCTCGTGGCCGTTCTCCTTTGAAAATATCTGCGCGGCCCTGGATATTGAAGCAGACTATCTGCGCCAGGGGCTGTTCAGATGGAAGACCGTCCAGCAGGCGCGCTACCGGGAGTGTGACGACACCCCCGCCCCGGCCCTGCACTCTCCCTTCCGACGTATCAGCGGACGCCGACATAGCCTGTCAATGCACCACGCCGCTCCGGCAAAAGCCGCCTAGCGGGCGTCACCCCCGCTATTCCTGGGCGTCAAGCTGCTGACGAAAGCCGGCCGAGCGCTCAACGATATCCGCGTACTGGTCCGGCGTCAGGCGCCCCTGCACGAGTTCGAGCCGCAGGAACAGAAAATAGGTCTGGATCACATCGTGGCGACAGTAGCGATGAATCTCGGGCAAGCGTCCGGCTTCCCAGTACTGCTGGACCAGCGAACCGTCAATTCCGACCTTGCCCGGTAGGCCGATCATTTTTGCCAGCAGATTGAGACCCCCCCGCAGACGCTGGGCGCCGTAGTTGGTGACAAAGTCGTACAGGTCGTAGTGGCCGTCCTGGCTGAAACGGTAGCGGGCCTTGCCGCCAAAATAGTGCGGCGCCGGACAGCCGTATCGGAGAGCCTGGAGTTCGAGGACGGGCAGGTCGAAACCGCGGCCGTTAAAGGTGACCAGCGTGCCCCGAAAACGGTCCAGACGCTGCCAGAAGGTCCGCACCATGGTTTCTTCGTCGGCGTCCTCTCCGGCCAGGGTCTCGACTGCGGTCAGGACGCGCTCGTCATCGACCTGACCCACGGCGATGGAGACCGGGATATGAAACGAGATGGGAAAGAAGTCGCTGCCTTGGTCCTGTTTGAGCTGTTGCCGAACCTGGCTGTAGGCGTCCTCGTCCGAGAGGTCGGCGTCCGGGTGATACACCTGCCGGACCAGGCGTTTGTCGATGCGGGTCTCAATATCGAGAATGGTGTAGCGCATGGACCCGGGACTAATGCGACACAAACTTGATGTAGCCGTCTTCGTGGAGCCGCTCGACCTTGCCCTCGTACATCAGCAGGTGCAGATGCGACAGGGTCTCAAAGGCGGCCGCCATGACGTGAAAAATGGGCGGTTTCTCTTTGCCGAAGTCAAAGATGTTCAGGGCAATGTCAAACGCGGTGATGGACCTGCCGTGGGTCTGGTCGTGAATTTCCTTGAGCCGGTAGACGTGGTGCTGAATGATCTGTTTGGCCCGGTAGCGGTGATCCTTGAAATTCCCACCGTGGGCGGGCAGGACCAGCTCAACGTCAAGCTCCTGGATTTTTTCGTGCGAGCGGATGAAATCCTGCAAGGGATTCTGGGGACCGGAGTAATACACGCCGACGTGGGGGGTGATTTTGGGCAGGAGGTGATCACCGGCAATCATGACCTTGTCGTGGGGAAAATAAAAGCAGCAGTGACCGGGGGTATGACCCGGCGTCCAGACGGCCTGTAGCGCCCGGTCGCCGACATGCAGCGTCTCGCCGTCCTCAATCGGATGATCGGGCATGACAGGCATATAGCGGTTGCCAAAATGACTGGCCGGAGAGGGCAGGCCGTTGGGAAACTCGTCCAGCGGAATCCCGTGAGCCCGAAAGAACTCCATGGCCTCGGGCGAGGGCAGGTTGGACTGCATGCGCTCGACCCGCTGTTGCTCCAGCGGGTTGAGATACACCTCGGCGCCGGTCATCTCCTTGTAGGTCCGCGAGGTGCCGAAGTGGTCGGCGTGGTGGTGGGTACAGATCAGCTTGCGAATGGCCGAGGGCGGACAGCCGACCTGCTCGATGGCCGATTTCAGGGTGGCCACACTCTCTTCGGTGTGCATGCCGGTGTCGAACAGCGCCCATTCGTCCTGGTTGCGGACGAGGTGGATATTGACGATGCTGGGCCGCATCGGCAGCGGCATGTGGATCTGGTAGATATCTGCGGCGACTTCACGAATTTTGGCGTCTTGCATCGCTTTACTCATGGACACGATCTTTGACCGGAAAGGTAGCTTTGACTTTGACCTTCCACAGTTCGACGTTGCCGTCCTCGACCAGCGCCTTGATATCGGTGACTTCGACTTCTCGGATGCCGCTGATTGTCGAGGCGGCACGCGAGACGGCCAGCGACACGGCGTCCTCAAGCCCGGTTTTTGAGATGCCGGTGAGTTCTATTGTTTTCTCAACCATGGTCGAACCTCCTTACCCGCAGGGCGGGGATTTAGCGCTCAAGGGACGCAGGATCAGCCGTGGGCGGCTCTAACGGGGGAGGGGGCAGCCGCGTGTCCGGCGACCCCGACAGGTGGGCATGGATGACCTGCCTGGCACGGGTCAGGAGTCCGCGCAGCGTATCGGCGTTGTCCGGCTCGACAATCTGCTGGACCAGGACCCCGTTCAGGGTGGCCATAATCAGGGCCGCGTCTTCGGTCGGCTTGACGCGGCTGGTGAAGTGTCCGGTGTGCCGACCGCGCTCAAGAATGGTGGCCAGCAGGCTGCGGTAGACCCGGTAGAGGTCGCTCACGTGGGCGACCAGATCCTTGGCGTTTTCTTCTTCACGAACGACCTGGCCGAGCATGAACTTCACCGAGTCAACATTTTCGGCAATGAACTCCGAGTAGTCGGTGATCAGCTTTTCCAGCTGCTGACGGGCGTTCAAGCCGCGCAGCATATTTTCGTCAATCGCGTAGGGAGCCAGAAAGTGTTGCAGGGCGGTCTGAAACAGCCGCTCTTTGGTCTCGAAATACCACAGAATCAGGGCTTTGCTGACCCCGGCTTCCCGAGCGACCTGGGACAATGAGGTATCGGCATAGCCGTGGATGGCAAACAGTCGCCCCGCCGTTTGCAGTATTCTTTCGCGCGCCGCCACGGGTGCAACGTATGGAAAATGCCCGCCAGTGTCAACGAGAATGGCGGCGCGCGCAGGCCCGGACTCTGGCAGCCGCGCGAGCCCGCTCAGGCTGCCGCCGGAGCTTGGGTCTGCGTGGAGAAGCTGAGGCGCTGCCCGTCCCAGTCCACCACCACATGATTGTGGTCCCTGACTTCGTCGGCCAGCAGCTTGCGCCCCAGCTGGGTTTCGATCTCCTTTTGCAGCAGCCGCTTGAGCGGTCGCGCCCCGTAGCTCGGGTCATAGCCGGCCTCGGCAAAGTGATCCTTGGCCGCCTCGGTCAGGTCCAGGCTGATATGCCGCTCGGCCAGGCGCGCCCGCAGCCGTTCGAGCTGGATATCGACAATCGCCTTGAGGTCGTGACGCGACAGACTGTGGAAGACGACCGTCTCGTCAACCCGGTTGAGAAACTCCGGCCGAAACTGCTGGCGCAGCGCGTCGAGCACGTCGCGCCGCATGTGTTCATAGGCGTCGGGATCGTCTCCGCCGCAGTAGCCCAGGATGTGCTGGCTGCCGACATTCGAGGTCATGATCACGACACAGTTTTTGAAATCCACGGTCCGGCCATGGCCGTCGGTCAGCCGCCCGTCGTCCAGAATCTGCAGCAGGGCGTTGAACACGTCGGGGTGGGCCTTTTCGATCTCGTCGAACAGGATGACCGCATACGGGTGTCGGCGTACCGCTTCGGTGAGCTGGCCGCCCTCGTCATAGCCGACATAGCCCGGCGGCGCGCCGATCAGCCGGGCCACGGCGTGCTTCTCCATGTACTCGGACATGTCGAGGCGGACCATGTTGTTTTCGTCGTCAAACAGAAACGCGGCCAGCGCCCGTCCGAGTTCGGTTTTGCCGACCCCGGTCGGACCCAGGAAGAGAAACGAGCCGATCGGCCGGTTGGGGTCTTTCAGCCCCGAGCGGGCGCGGATCACGGCGTCGGCCACCGCCTGCACGGCCTCGTCCTGGCCGATCAGACGCTGATGCAGGTGGTCTCCCAGGCGGAGCAGCTTTTCGCGTTCGCCTTCAAGCAGCTTGGCGACCGGAATGCCCGTCCAGCGCGAGACCACCGCCGCCACATCGTCCTCGTCAACCTCTTCCTTGAGCAGCCGGGCGCCTTCGTGCAGGCGGGCTTCTTCGTCCGCCAGGTCGCGCTCCAGCTGGGCCAGCTGACCGTAGCGTAGCTCGGCCACCCGGTTGAGATCGTACTCGCGTTCGGCCTGCTCAATGCGAAGCCGGGTTTTTTCGATCTCTTCTTTCAGCTCGCGCAGGCGTCCAATGGCGCCCTTTTCGGTTTCCCAGTGGGCGCGCAGCTGATCAGCCTCGGCCTGACAGTCGGCCAGCTCTTTTTCGAGCGCGGTGAGCCGGTCGCGCGAGCCCTGGTCGGTTTCTTTGCGCAGAGCCTCGCGTTCGATCTCAAGCTGCATGACCCGGCGGGCTACCTCGTCCAGCTCGGTCGGCATCGAGTCGATCTCGGTGCGCAGTTTTGCCGCAGCCTCATCGATCAGGTCAATCGCCTTATCGGGCAGAAAGCGGTCGCTGATATAGCGCTGGGACAGGACTGCGGCGCTGACCAGGGCGGCGTCTTTAATCCGCACCCCGTGGTGGACCTCGTAGCGCTCGCGCAGCCCGCGCAGAATCGAGATGCTGTCGGCCACCGTCGGCTGGTCAACCACGACCGGCTGGAAGCGGCGCTCCAAGGCCCGGTCTTTCTCGATATATTTGCGGTACTCGTCCAGGGTGGTGGCGCCAATACAGTGCAGCTCGCCCCGCGCCAGCATGGGTTTCAGCAGATTCGAGGCGTCCATCGCGCCCTCTGCGCCGCCCGCCCCGACCACGGTGTGCAGCTCGTCGATGAACAGCACCACGCTGCCCTCGGACTCCTGGACTTCTTTGAGCACGGCTTTGAGGCGCTCCTCGAACTCGCCCCGGAATTTTGCTCCGGCGATCAGCGCGCCCATGTCGAGCACGATGAGCTTTTTGTGTTTGAGGCTTTCGGGCACATCGCCCCGCACGATTCGCTGGGCCAAGCCCTCGACGATCGCGGTCTTGCCGACCCCCGGGTCGCCGATCAAGACCGGGTTGTTCTTGGTCCGCCGTGACAAGACCTGGACAACCCGCCGAATTTCCTCGTCGCGCCCGATCACCGGGTCGAGCTTGCCCTGGTCGGCCAGCTGGGTGAGGTCGCGGCCGTAGCGTTCCAGGGCCTGATAGGTCGTCTCCGGATTCTGGCTCGTCACCCGCTGATGGCCGCGCACCTTTTGCAGCCCGGCCATCAGCTTGTCACGGCCCAGACCCAGGGAGTGGAGCAGGCGGCCGGCCGCGCCGCGCGTATCGGCCAGCATCGCCAGCAACAGGTGCTCGACGCTCACATAGTCGTCTTTGAGTCCGCTGGCCTCATCCTGGGCCTGGGTCAACAGCTGGGCCAACCGCGGGGTCATATGCACGGCGTGGCCGTCCGAACCCGGTCCGGACACCTGGGGAATCTTCTGCAGCTCCTGCTCCAGGCCGTCCCTGACCGCGCTGGGCGCAATGCCGGCGGCGGCCAGCAGGGCTGGAGTCAAGCCGTCCTGCTGGTCAATAAGTGCGGCCAGCAGGTGTTCGACATCAAGACCCTGATGGTGGCGCCGGATGGCCAGGGCCTGGGCGTTATGCAGGGCGTCTTGTGATTTTTCGGTGAAACGATTGAGATCCATATGCGTCCTCCATCGGTGCGGGCCAAGCGGCCCGAGCTTGTCCAAAAGCTAAGCCGGTTTGCCCGGCTGTCAAGGCGGACGAAAAACCTGGAGTGAGGTGTGGCCGGACTGGAGGAGAACCGGTCCGGCCCGGTCGAACCGAGCCGGAAAGCGGACGGCTGGGGACGTGGGGCTAGGTCAGATAGGTGTTGAACCGCTCGTTGACTTCCTGCTGAATGTAAAACACCGCCCGCCCGATCTGATCGGCCGTCCAGGTGATGCACGGAAAGTCGGGGTAGGTCGTATAGCCGCCCGAGAAGACCTCGTTACGGTTGCCGTTGGGTCCGAAGAAATAGATCGTTGTCCCGCGGGTGATGCCGTGGCGGGTCGGTCCCATATCGATTGTGAGGTTATTGCGCGACAGGGTGTCGCCGGCCCGCAGAATATCGTTCCAGCTGTCGAGCCAGAAGGCGTAGTGGTGCAGCTTGCCGTTCGGTCCTCTGACAAAGGCGATATCGTGGGCCTTGTTGGAACAGAACAGGAACGCCGCCAGCAACTCCTGGCTGTGCTGGTCGGGGACGATGCGCTCGCTCATCCGAAAGCCCAGCACCTGGGTAAAAAAGTCAACCGTGGTCTGCACGTCTTCAGCCGTCAGCAGCAGATGGTCGAGACGCGACGGAGAGATACCCGCCTGTTGGCTCGGCCAGGGGTCGGGGTTGAGTACGCCGACGCTGGTGCCCGGCTGCTCGGCTTCGGCGTACAGTTCCAGCACGTGGTCTGAGGGCAGGATGCACCGCAGCGCCTCGCCCTGACCCAGATTCTCTCCCTTCGACACTCGTCCGACAGTCAGGCCAAAGGTCTGGGCGGCGCGTTCGATGCGCGCGAGGTCGTCCGGACTCTCGACCTTGTAGCCCATTTTAACCAGCCCCAGGCCGCCGTTTTCTATCACCACACTGTGGTGGTCGTACTCGTCCCAGCACTTGAAGTAGTGCCTGCCGTCCTGACGGGTGACCTCCTGGAGGCCCAGGACCTGCGTATAGTACTGGCGGGCTTTCTCAAGATCGGTTTCACGGACGTGGACAAAGCCGAGTCGCATAACACCCATGGCACATCCCTCCGGTGCGGAATGGTCCAGATGTAGCAGGAAAGCGACCCAGGGGAAATCGGCCAGCGTTGTCGTTTCGGCGGGCAGCGGCTAAGGTCTGTGCCATGCGTTGTCGCTACTGCCATGAACGGGCCGGCTGGTTTCGTCGGGTGTGTGCCGATTGTCGGCGTCTGCTGGCCATCTATACCCGCCACCGGGGGCAGCTTGGCCTGTTGCAGTTCCTGGATTTGTTCATTGAGACGGGGCTGCCGCGAGAAAAGATTGAGGCGTTCATGAATGCCGGCGATCACCGGCACTATGTGAACCAGGTCGTCA
>WTHE01000573.1:4508-8684 GCA_011523315.1 Candidatus Binatota bacterium | reverse complement strand
AATATCGTCAAAGCGCAGGATACGGTGGATTTCCGCCACATACAGGGCTCCGTCACGGAAGGCCACGCCGTTTGGCGCAAACAGGCCGTCGGCCAGACGCACGACTTTCTCGGCCTTGTGATCGGCGTCACTATCGACCAGCGCATACACGCTGCCCTCGGAGCGGGTGCCGACAAAAACCGTTCCCCCCTCACCGAGTGCCAGGGAGCGGGCGTTGGGTACATGGGATGCGTACAGGCTGATCGAAAAGCCGTCCGGCAGCCGAATCAGGCTGAGACTGTCCGACGATTCGCTGCGGCTCGAGGTGCAGGCGACAAGGCTGACAAGGGCAGCCACACCCACCCATACGGACAATGGTGACGAGAGAGACATAGCGATCTTTCGAAGAACAGGGCCAAGTGTGGCACGCCCGGCCGTGTCTATCAAGTGACGGCAGGCTGTTGATTCGCCTTTTGTTCGCTGGCATAAGAGAGAGGTGAGGAGAGTGGCATGATTTTGACCCGCAGACAGAGAGAGATTTGGGAGTACCTGAACGCCTACACCGACAGCCACGGCTACGCGCCAACCCTGGAAGAGATCGGGGCGCATTTCGGGCTGTCTTCGCTGGCCACCGTCCATAAGCATCTGAGCAATCTGGAGCGCAAAGGGGTGATTGCCCGCAAGTGGAATCTGAGTCGGGCGATTGAACTGACGCCGCCCCAGGAAACGGCCCAGGCCCTGGAACTGCCGCTGCTTGGTCAGGTTGCGGCTGGGGTGCCGATTGAGGCGGTGGAGACCCGGGACGCTCTGACCGTTCCGGCCGACCTGGTCCGGCGGCCCCACGAAGCCTTCGCCCTGCGGGTCACCGGCCGCTCGATGATTGACGAGGGCATCCTGGACGGGGATTTCATCGTTGTTGAGCAGCGCCCCAGCGCCGAGAGCGGGGAGACCGTTGTGGCCCTGATTCAGGGCGAGGCTACGGTCAAAAAGTTCTACCCCGAACCGGGCGGTCGCATTCGCCTCCAGCCCGCCAATTCCGAGATGGAGCCGATTGTGGTTGACGCGGCCGAGGTCGAGATTCGGGGTGTGGTCAGCGCGGTGCTGCGGAAGTACAGATAGGAGCACCGGCCGCGCCTCCGCCCCGGCTGAGCGCCATGTCTTTCTCCCTGTACGTCCACATTCCCTACTGTCTGGTCAAGTGTCCCTACTGCGATTTTAATGCCTATGGTGGGCGCAGCTGGCCGGAGGAGCGCTATGTCGACGCCCTGTGCGCCGAACTCCGCCATGCGGTCGCGCAGCCAGCCTGGCGGGCCGAGCCGATAGAGACGGTCTACTTCGGCGGCGGAACGCCGTCACTGTTTGCCCCGGCCTCAATTGAGCGTTTTCTGCGCCTGGTGGCCCAGCTGTGCCCGCTTGCCGCGCAAGCCGAAATCAGCCTGGAGGCCGACCCGGCCTCGGTCAGCCAGGACAGCCTCGCAGGTTTTGGGGCTGGTCGGGTCAACCGGCTGAGCTTCGGCGTCCAGTCCTTCCAGTCCGGGCTGCTGAAAACCCTCGGGCGCCTGCACCGCAGCCCCGACGCCCAGCGGGCCATAAGCTGGGCGCGTCAGGCCGGCTTTGCCAACCTGAATCTCGATCTCATGTTTGGTGTACCGGGCCAGACCCTGGCCCGGCTGGAGGCCGATCTGGAACAGGTTTTTGCCTGTCGTCCCGAGCATATCTCGATATACAACCTGAGCTATGAAGAGGGTACGCCGTTTTTTGTGTGGCGCCAGACCGGTCGCCTGCGACCGCTTGACGAAGAGTTGGAAGTGGCCATGCTGGAGCTGATTCAAGACCGCTGCTCGAGCCACGGCTACCACCAGTATGAGATCTCCAACTTTGCTCGCCCGGGTTTCGCCTCCCAACACAATCGGCGCTACTGGACCGGCCACAATTACCTCGGCCTGGGCGCCGGGGCGCATTCGTTTTGCCGGGAACCGGGCTGGGGCAGACGCTGGAGTAATGAGGCCAGTCCGCGGACCTATATGGCCAAAGCCCTGTCGGGCGGAGATGCGCGCTGCTTTGCAGAGGACCTGAGCCACGACCAGGCTCGGACCGAGTTCATGTTTCTCAGCCTGCGCCAGCTCGACGGCTTTGCGCCCGAGACCTTTGCCGCCCGGTTTGGCTTGAGTCTGGAGGCCGCCTTTCCCCAGCTGCACGATCTGATCGATGCCGGTCTGCTGCACCACACGGCCGGGCGGCTGAAACTCACCCGGCGGGGGTTGCTGATTGCCGATACGGTGTTTGCGGCCTTTGCCTAGAAGCGGCCGGCCGCTTCAGGGCTGGGAGAAGTATTCGTACAACACCTGCATATACGGCCCGCACGCGCGCCGGGCTTTGACGAAGTCCCGCGCCTCTTCCAGCCCCAGGCCACGATGGGCGTGCAGATAGGCAATAGCCAGAGTCGGTGCCCGGTTACAGCCCGCGTTGCAGTGCACAAAAACCGACTGGCCGGCCTGGACAAAGCCGTGCAGTGCGTCCAGAGCCTGGCTCAGACTGGCGGCCAGGCTCTGACAGTTGAAGTCGGCGACCGGCACCCGACAGAAGGCGATCCGGTGCTGGGTGTAGGCCGCATCCAGGACGGGCAGACTGAGCTGGTGGAGCGTCAGGTCGTCGTCGTCTTGCAGGCTTAAGACGGCGCCAATCCCGAACTCGTCGTGCAGCCAGGCGATGTCTTCGAGCCGGGGGTATTCGCCGACGAACAGGCCGGGAAGCAGCTCGCACACCTCGGGCTGTCGGTCACGGGCAGGCACGCCCGCAGCGGAAAAAGGGTCGTAAAAATCAGCCATGGCGGCAGGCTAGAGGAGCGTACCCGGCGGGTCAAGACGAGCCCGGCTCACGCCTCGCCCAAGAGGCTTGCCAGGACTGGGGTATTTCCGCTAGGTATAGGAAGCCAAGACGTTGCAAGGATGATGCCCATTCCCAAAAAGGAGGATTCGACATGAGCGCAGACAACGAAAAACTGGTCACTGACTTTTGTCAGGCGTGGTCAACCAAGAATACCGACGAGGTGTTGAGCTACCTCGCGGAAGACTGCTTCTACCATAATATCCCGATGGAGCCGATGGTCGGCCACGACGCGATTCGGAAGTTTCTCGAACCCTTTCTGCGTGGCGCAGACAGCGTCCAGTTCGACATCTTGCACACCACTTCGGCCGGTAATGTCGTCATGAACGAACGGGTGGACCACTTTGTCATGGGTGAAAAGAAGCTCTCGCTGCCGGTGGCCGGGGTGTTTGAAATCCAGAATGGCAAGATTGCGTCGTGGCGCGATTACTTCGACCTTGACACATTCAACAAGCAGATGAACGGCTGAGGGTATCGCCCCCGAACGTTCCTAGGCAAGAAAGGCCGATATATGGATAAATTTGTGCCCGGGCTCGAAGGTGTGCCCATTATGGAATCGCAGGTTGGCTTTATCGACGGACAGCAAGGCGTCCTCGAATACCGCGGCATTCCGATTGAGGAACTGGCGGAAAAAAGCTCCTACGAGGAAGTGTCGTACTTGTTGTTGTGGGGAAAGCTGCCCACGCGCCAAGAGTTGGAGAATTTCGATCACGACCTCCGCACCCATCGGCGGATCAAGTATCGGGTCGTCGATCTGCTCAAATCGTTCCCGGAAAACGGCCATCCCATGGACGCTCTGCAATCGGTGGTGGCGGCCCTGGGCATGTTCTACCCGGCAAAAGACGTGGCCAACCAGGAGCAGAACTACTGGTCGATTGTGCGTCTGATCGCCAAGATGCCGACGATTGTGGCCGCCTTTGAGCGCATGCGTCACGGCGACGAGCCGGTCAAACCGCGCGATGACCTGTCCCATGCGGCCAACTTCATGTGGATGTTGACCGAAAAAGAGCCCGACCCGCTGGAAGCCCACATCATGGACGTGTGTCTGATTCTGCACGCCGAGCACACCATGAACGCCTCGACCTTCAGCGGCCTGGTGGTCGGCTCGACCCTGGCCGACCCGTATACCATGGTGTCGTCGGCCATCGGCGCCCTGACCGGTCCCCTGCACGGCGGGGCGAACGAGCAGGCGCTGCGCATGTTCCGCGAAATCGGCACACTCGACCAAGTCCGCCCCTATATTGAAGCCAAGCTCAAGGCCAAGGCCAAGATCATGGGCGTGGGGCACCGCGTGTACAAGGTCAAAGACCC
>WTHE01000573.1:0-4408 GCA_011523315.1 Candidatus Binatota bacterium | reverse complement strand
ATCTTCCGCCCCACCCAGATCTACACCGGCGACCACGCCGCCCCCTATGTGCAGCAAGACAGTCGCTAGTGGCTAGTGGCTAGTGGTTAGACTAACCACTAGCCACTAATGGCAACAGGAAACGTGATAACAGATGGCACCTAAGGGACATCACGTTTCCTGTTGTTGGCACAGTTCAGCGGTGCCTGTCCGTGCCTGACCCGATTCACATTCTCGGCCACCCTTTTGCCGATGCCCCCTAGGCTCAGGTCGGTGGCGCCGCCGAAGTGTGGGGTGGCAATCACATTATACGAAAAGATCGGGTCGGTCGGATCGAACGGTTCTTGCCAGAACACGTCGAGGCCGGCGCCGGCGATCTGCCCGTCTTTGAGCGCGGCCAAAAAGGCGTCGTAGTCCAGCACCGGGCCGCGCGCCACGTTGATAATGAACGCGCCGGGTTTCATGCTGGCGAACTCGGCGGCGCCGATCAGGCCGCGCGTCTCGTCGTTCAGGGGGGGCGCGACAATGACAAAATCGGCCTGGCCCAGCACCTCGTGCAGGTCGTCGAGCCGGCCGTGAAAATCAACCCGGATGGCGTTTTCTTCGGGCGTGCCTTTGGGGCCGCGTTTGGAGACGGCCAGGATGTTGTCCATTTCAAAGCCGGCCAAACGGCGGGCAACCTCACGGCCGATGCCGCCATAGCCGATGATCGCGGCGGTACGGCCCTTGAGGGTGCTGCCCATGGGCGTGCCGAGCTTTTTTTGGGCGATGCTCTCCTGGGCTCGGGGGTAGTGGCGGGCCAGGGCGAGCATGAAAAACAGGCTCAGTTCGGCCACCGACTCGGCATTCCCGGTGCCCGCGCTGGGCACATTAGCGACGTACACCCCGGCCTGGGTGGCGGCCGGAATATCGACCGAATCCAGGCCGGCGCCGTACTGTTGGACCAGCTTGAGCGTCGGCGAGGTAAAGGCTGAGGGACCGATTGGTGACACCGTCGGAATCAGCACATCGGCCTGCTGGGCTACCTCGGCGACCTGTTCGGGTGCGCAGTCCAGCACTTCGTCGTCCGGCAGCTCCTTTTGCAGAACGTTCCTGATATAGGCCAATCCCTGACGACAGAAATAAATACGCATGGTCGTTCTTCCCTTGATCGTTGGGGGTGGGTCAGATAGTGGAGAGTGAAAAGTGGATGAACCCCCCTCCCCCTTGACAAGGGGACCGGGGGGTTGGACGTCCAACTCACCACTCATCACTCTCTTGAGGAGACATCACTATGGATTACAGTCGTTATCATCACCTGAGCGCCGAACGCAAGGACAAGATTTTGACCCTGGCCTTTAACCGGCCGGACTCTTTGAACGCCATCAATGCCGAGCTGCATACCGAGCTGTCGCACATCTTTGCCGATATCGCCCACGACCAGGAGACCGAGGTGGTGATCCTGACCGGCAAGGGCCGGGCTTTCTGTGCCGGTGGCGATATCAAGTGGTTTCAGGACATGACCGGGCCGCAGCTCGACGCCCTGTTCGTCGAGGCGCGTAAGATCATCATCGACATGCTGGAGGTCGAGCAGCCGATTATCGCCGCCATCAACGGTCCGGCGACCGGCCTGGGGGCGACCCTGGCCCTGTTCTGTGACGTGATCTATGCCGCCGAAAACGCCAGGATCGGCGATCCACACGTCCGGGTCGGGGTCGTTGCCGGTGATGGCGGGGCGATCATCTGGCCGTGGCTGGTCGGCGCGGCCCGGGCCAAGGAGTTTCTGATGACCGGCGACCTGGTGAGCGCCGAGGAGGCCGAACGCATCGGGCTGGTGAACCACGTGGTGCCCAAGGAGGAACTGATGGACCGGGCGACCGCGTTTGCCACCCGCCTGGCCAACGGTCCCAGCAAGGCGATTCGCTGGACCAAGGTGTCGGTCAATAAGATTCTGCGCGACACGGCCAACCTCGTCCTGGACACCTCCCTGGCTCTGGAGAAGCACTGCTTCCATACCGAGGATCATCAAGAGGCCATTCGCTCCTTTGTAGAAAAGCGCGAGCCTAAATTCAGCGGCAAGTAAAAGGTAACCCTTCGACTCCGCAGGCTACGCTCAGGGCCGACGTAGTTTTTAGTAGTCAGCTGTTAGTTTCTGGTCTAAAAACTAGAAACTGCCTACTAGCAACTGCCGGCAAGGGGGTAGGCGGGTCAAAGTCGAAGCAAAGGAGCCCCGATGAGCCAGACACCCAACCCGCTCGGCAGCCTGCTCGACTTCTCCGGCAAAACCGCTCTGGTCGCCGGTGTGCTGGACGAACACTCGATCGGCTGGCCGATTGCCAAGCTGCTCAACGACGGCGGGGCACGGGTCGCCCTGTCGATTCAGCGCAAAGCCGTGCGCCGCATGCTGGGCACGATCCCCGAGCAACTCAACAATCCGCTCATCCTGGAGTGCGACGTGAGCAAGGATGAACAGCTGGAGCGGCTGTTTGACGAGTTGGGCCGAGAATTCGGCCGGCTCGATTTCCTCATTCATTCCGTCGCCTACGCCCCCCCACAGTCTTTTCAGCAGCGTTTCCTGGACATCGGGCGGGCCGACTTTCAGCTGGCCATGGACGTGAGCGCCTACTCGCTGATCGGGCTGGCCCGCGGCGCCTTTCCGTTGATGAAGGACCGTGGCGGCTGCATTCTGGCCATGACCTATTATGCCGGCGAGAAGGTCATCCCCGGCTATCAACTGATGAGCATTACCAAGGCGGCGCTCGACAATATCATCAGGAATCTGGCCTACGATCTGGCCCCCCACCGCATTCGGGTCAACGGCCTGTCGCCCGGTCCGACCGCCACCAAGGCTGGGACGAGCATCCCCGGCTTTGACATCATGCAGAACCACATGAAGCAGTTTGCGCCCCTGCAGGCAGAAATCCTGAACTCCGATACGGGCAAGGCCGCGCTGTTTCTGTGCAGCCCGTTGGCCGAGAAGATTACCGGAGAGATTGTCCATATTGACGGCGGCTACAACATTCTCGGCATGTCGGTCCAGCGGCCGCCGGTCGAATAGACAGGAGGACACACCGTGCAGACTGTTGATCCCAGCGCAGTCGGGATGGACCCCGAACGCATTGAGCATCTGTTTGGGCATATTGAAAAAATGAGGGACGAGGGCTGGCTGTTCGGCGGCGCCTTTCTGCTGGCCCGGCGCGGCAAGATCGTGGCCGCCCGTGGGGTCGGACAGGTGGAACCGGACAAGGGTCGGCCGGCCAGGGTTGACGATATTTTCTGTCAGTTCTCGACCACCAAGCCGATTACGGCGACCATGCTGTTGATGAAGGCCGACCGGGGCGAGGTGCAGCTGTACGAGAAGGTGTCGGCCTATATCCCCGAGTTTGGGGCGGCCGGCAAACGGCATATTACGGTCGCCCAGGTGCTGACCCATACCGCCGGCTTTCCGACCATGCCGCTGGATTGGCCGATGGCCAAATGGGCCGACTGGGACGCGACCATCGCCCGGCTGTGCGCCCAGCCCCTGGAACACGAGCCGGGCGCGGCCGTCCACTACCACGCGCTGACCGGCTCGTGGATTCTGGCCGAGATCGCCCGGCGGGTGGACGGCGGCTCGCGCAGTTTTGCCCAGATGTGCGAGGACGATCTGTACCGTCCGCTGGGCATGCACGACTCCCACATGGGCGTCCGGCCCGATATGCACGAACGGCGGGTTCCGCTCCAGGCCCTGGACGAGGGTGGGGCGCCGTTTCCCATGGCCTTTCTGGAAGCCTTCAACCGGCCCGAGATTCAAAGCGCGGCAATTCCCGGCGGGGGATCGTACTCAAGCGTGGGCGATATGGCCCGCTTCTACCAGATGTGGCTGAACCGCGGTACGCTCGACGGCGTGCGGCTGCTGAGTCCGGCCATGGTCGAGCTGGCCACCACGATCCACACCGGAGACCTGGAGGATCGCCTGTTGGAGCCCATTCGGGTCGCCCGCCAGTGGCCCAAGGCGCCGGCCAACAGAGGGCTTGGCTTCTGGCTGCGCGGCAGCGGGATTTTCCCCACCTACTTTGGCTCTCTGGCCTCGCCGCGCACCTTCGGCCACGCCGGCGCGAGCAGCATCATGGCCTGGGCCGACCCGGCCCGTGAGCTGATTTTTGTCGGCATGACGAGCGGCCTCATTGAGGAGCCGCGCAGCATCACCCGTTGGCATGTCCTGTCCGACCTGGCCCAGGCGTGCGTGGTGGAGTGATGGCAGACAGACCGACACGGCGTGCGCTGGTCCTGATTGGGCTGCTCCTAGCAGGACTCGCAGCTGGGAACTATGTGCTCTTATCCACTGGCGCCGCGGCCGTGTACTTTGTCGGCGCTCCCCTTATGGTGGCACTTGTCCTCCTGCTGATACTGCCACGGCTGCTTGCCGTAGATGGTGCGCCGCAGGTGCCACGCGCAGCTCCGGCCGAGC
>WTHE01000059.1 GCA_011523315.1 Candidatus Binatota bacterium | reverse complement strand
AGGCGGGCGAGCGCGGTCTCGATCTGATCCATGCCCTTTTCCAGGTTGGCCATCGACGTGGCGTACGAGATACGGACGTTATTGGGCGCGCCAAAGCCCTCGCCGGCGACCAGGGCGACGCGGGCCTCTTCCAGCAGATACAGGGCGAAGTCGGTGGCCGATTCGATGCGGGTATCTTGGCGGGTGTCCTGGGCTTTCGCCCCAAAGTAGCCGGACACGTTGGGGAAGACGTAGAAGGCGCCTTCGGGCAGGGTACAGGTGATGCCGGGAATGGCGCGCAGGCGGTCGACGATGTAGTTGCGGCGTTTGGCAAACTCGGCGGCCATCACCCCGACCGGCTCCTGGGTCCCGGTCAGCGCCGCCACAGCCGCAGCCTGGCTGATCGAGCTGGGGTTTGAGGTGCTCTGGCTCTGGAGCGTTTCCAGGGCTTTGATCAGATTGGCCGGACCTGCGGCATAGCCCAGACGCCAGCCGGTCATGGCGTAGGTCTTGGACACCGAGTTGACCAGCAGCACCCGGTCGCGCAGCTCGGGTTTGAGGGCCAGGATCTGGGCGCAGCGCGGCGCATCGTACAGAAACTTCTCGTACACATCGTCCGAAATGACGAGCAGGTCGGTCTGCTCGATCACCTCGATCAGCTGACCCAGTTCGTGCTCGGTATAGGCCGCGCCGGTCGGGTTTGAGGGGCTGTTGAGCAGCAGGGCCTTGGTGTTGGGACCGAGCGCCGCCCTGAGCTGGCCGTCGGTCAGCTTGAAACCGGTTTCCTCGGTCGTCGGCAGCAGCTTGGGCCGCGCGCCGGTCAGGATTACCATGTCCGAATAACTGACCCAGTAGGGGGTGGGGATCAGGACCTCATCGCCCGGCCCGAACAGGGCGTGGAAGGCGTTGAACAGGGTGTGTTTGCCGCCCGAGTTGGTGGTCACCTCCGACAAGGCATAGCTGAGCCCGTTATCCCGCTCCAGTTTGGCGATAATCGCCTCTTTGACGGCTGCGGTTCCGCCGACCGGGGTGTATTTGGTCTGACCCTGTTGGATGGCGGCCACGGCCGCCGCCTTGATATGGTCGGGCGTGTCAAAGTCGGGCTCTCCGGCGCCAAAATCAATCACGCTGATGCCCTGGCGGCCGAGGGCGGCGACCTGGGCGGTGACGGCTAAGGTGGGAGACGGCTTGATGAGCGACAGACGTTCGGCGAGCTGTATCATGGTGGTGTATGGGGGTTGAGAACGCTCAGGAGGTTGCGGCCAGCTTTTCCCGCAGACGCCGTTCAACGTGGGCCGGGACCAGGCCCTGGACCGATCCGTCGAAGCTGGCGATTTCCTTGACCAGGCGCGAGGCGGTATAAAAATGGGCCGCCCCGGTGGCCAGGAAGAGGGTGTCAATATTCGGTTTCATGTGTCGGTTCATCAGTGCCATCTGAAACTCGTACTCGAAATCGGACGCCGCCCGCAGGCCGCGAATGACAATGCTGGCCTGCATTTTCTCGACATAGTCAACCAGCAGACCGTAAAAACTATCGTAGATCACCCGGTCGCCAACCTCTGTGAATTCCTCACGGAACATGTCGAGGCGTTCCTCGGGCGTGAACAGATAGTTGGTCTTCTGCGGATTATACACCACCGCCACCACCACCTCGTCAACAATCTCCAAGCTGCGGCGGACAATGTCGATGTGTCCGTAGGTTGGCGGATCAAAAGAGCCTGGGTAAATGCCCCGACGTTTCACACGGCCTCCTCGTCTTGGTGCTGGTAGAAGGACACCCCGGTTTTGCCGTAACGGCGGCGATCCGTCAATACCAAACCGGTGTAGGTCTCGGCGCCGCTCTCGTGCGGGTCGTGCTCGACCACGACCCAGGCGTCCGGGTTGAGCAGCCGGCCGCCGGCCAGGGCGCGCAGGGTTTTGTCCACCCAGCCCTCGGCGTAGGGCGGGTCAACAAAGACGCCATCGAAGCGCAACCCCTGCTGGGCGACGATTTTCAGCCCGGTTGCGGCGTAGGCGCGCAGCACCCGACCCCGCTGACGAAAGCCGGTGGTCCGCAGGTTGGTCCGGATTGTGCGCTGGGCTTCCGGGTGAGGATCGACAAAGACGACCGAGGCCGCGCCCCGACTCAGGGCTTCGAGGCCCAGTGCGCCGGTGCCGGCAAACAGGTCGAGGACGGCGGCTCCCTGGAGCGTAAAGCGGCTGACCAGAATGTTGAAAATCGCCTCTCTGACCTGATCGGCGGTCGGCCGGACGGTGTAGCCCTTGGGCGCCTTGAGCTGGAGTCCGCCGCGTGAACCGGCGATAATACGCACTACACACTCAGAATATGCACGGTCACCGCCGCAGCTTCACCGCGCAGCATGCCGCCGCCGTTCTCGGTCAGCCCGACCTTGGCCCCGGTGACCTGACGTTTGTCGGCCTGGCCGCGTAGCTGCCAGAAGATTTCAGCGATCTGGGCCACCCCGGTCGCGCCGACCGGATGGCCCTTGGCCAGCAGACCGCCGCTGGGATTGACGGGCAGACGGCCACCCAGGGCGGTCACCCCCTCGTCAATGAGACGCCCCCCGTCGCCGGTCGGGCACAGACCCAGCTCTTCGTACAGCATCAGTTCGGCCGGAGCCGAGGCGTCGTGGATTTCGGCCACGTCCAGGTCTTGGGGCCCGATGCCGGCCGCCTCATAAGCCTGCTGGGCCGCCCGCTGGCTGATGCCGGGCTCGTGCGGCTGGTGGTCCTGACCCGAACACACGGCCGAGGCTCTGACGTAGACCGGCTGGCTGGTGTACTGCCGGGCGGTGTCGGCGCTGGTCAATACGACTGCGGCCGCGCCGTCGCCAATCGGCGAGCACATCAGGCGGGTCAGCGGGTCGGCGATCAGGGGTGCGTCCAGGACCTCCTGGGGGCTGCGCGGCGTCTGGAACTGGGCGTGGGGGTTGAGACTGCCGTGAGTGTGGTTCTTGGCCGCGATCTTGGCGTAGTGTTCTGCGGTCGTGCCGTAGGTATCCATATGGTCGCGGGCCAGCTGGGCGTAGAAGTCCATGAACAGGCTGCGCGAGGTGCCGGCGCCGTCGGACGTGGCCTCGTTCATGTCGGCCAGCGTTTGTTCCATCAGTTCCACGTCAATCGCGCTGCCCAGGGCGGCGAACGAACGGCTCTTGTCGCGGTGGAACAGCTTTTCCATGCCAACGGCCAGGACGGTGTCGTACAGGCCGGAGGCCACGTACAGCCACGCCAGATGAAAGGCGGTGCCCGCGCTGGCGCAGGCATTTTCGGTGTTGATGACCGGAATGCCGCCGATGCCCATGTCGCGCAGCACGACCTGGCCGCGGATGCACTCCTGGCCGGTCAGCAAGCCGGCCATGGCGTTGCCGACCGCCGCAGCTTCCAGCCTGTTCTTGTCGACGCCGGACGAGGCCAGGCAGGCGTCGACCGCCTCGCGGGTCAGGTCTTTCATGCTCCGGTCGAGGTGTTTGGCAAAACGGGTCATGCCGGCTCCGACAATAGCCACCTGTCTCATATGCGTACTCCCTTCAAAGGTGAACGATGAGTTCTTTCTGAGCGTCGTTCACCGTGCGGTCAAGCGCCTCACTATACGCCCACACGCCCTTGTTCGGCAAGCAGAATTTCGCCACTATGGGGCTGCTGTGAACTTTGTACTGGTGCCGGTCAAGGCGCTGGCCGAGGGCAAGACCCGCCTGTCGCCGATGCTGTCCGAGGCGGCCCGCCGAGCCGTGTCGCGGGCGATGCTGACCGATGTGGTGTCGAGTGTGTTGCAGGTCCCGGCGGTTGATCGGGTCGCGGTGGTCAGCTCCGACCCGTCCCTGCTGGCCCTGGCCCGGGGGCTGGGAGCCTTGGCCGTGGACGAGGGCTGGCCGCGTGGGCTGAACGGGGCGACCAGCCTGGGCACCGACTTTTGTGTTCGCCATGGGGCGACAACACTGCTGGTGTTGCTGTCCGATCTGCCGCTCATCCAGCCCCGAGACATTGCCCGGCTGTTCGCCCAGCTGAGCGGGCGACCTGAGATCCTGCTCGTGCGCTGCAAGTATGGGGACGGCACCAACGCCTTTCTGCGTGTGCCGCCGCTGGTCATGCAGCCGTGTTTTGGCGGTCCCAGCCTGGCCGCCCATCAAAGAGCCGCCCGCCAACAGGGGATTGCGTGCCGCGTCGTCGAGGCGCCGAGCATCCGCTTTGATCTGGACTCGGTCGAAGACCTCAAACAGTGTGCGCACCAGCGGCTGGCTCCGCATACCGCTCGGGTGCTGCGCGAGTATGGTGTTTTTGGCGCCGACCGCAAACCGCCACCGGTGTAATATAGGCGTAACATGGGCAAGCCACAGCTGGTTGTGATTGCCGGGCCGACGGCCAGCGGAAAAACCGCCCTGGGGGTTGAGCTGGCCGGCCGCTGTAACGCCGAAATCGTGAGCGCCGACTCCCGCCAGGTGTACCGCTATCTCGATATCGGGACCGCCAAACCGACTGCCCACGAACGGCGGACCGTCCGCCACCATTTGCTCGACGTGGTCGAACCGGAGGCCGGTTTCGACGTGGCGCGTTTTCGGCGACTGGCCCAGGCTGCCATCGACGACATTCGGCGGCGCGGAAAACGGGTGTTCGTGGTCGGTGGGACGGGACTCTACATCCGGGCGCTGACGCGCGGGCTGTGCGCCGGCCCGCCGGCCGATGCGGCGCTACGCGCCCGCCTGCGGCAGCAGGAAGACGGGGCCGGCGGCGGCTTCCTGCACCGCCGGCTGCAACAGCTCGATCCTCCAGCGGCTCGCCGTCTGCATCCGCACGACACGCTGCGCCTCGTCCGGGCTCTGGAGGTGGTGCTGCTCAGCGGCACCCCGCTCAGTCAGTGGCAGGCGCAGCACGGTTTTCGGGAGCAGCCTTTTGACACCCTGATGATTGGACTCAAGCCGGACCGGGCCAGCCTGTACGAACGGATCGGGCGGCGCTGTCGGGACATGGTTCAGGCCGGGCTGGTGGAAGAGCTGCACGGGCTGTGGCAGCGGGGCTATAGTCCCGACCTGCCCGTTCTGCAGACGATTGGTTATGCGCAGATGCGGCGTGTCCTCGAAAATCGGAGTGGGCTGGAGGAGGCGCTGGCCGATATGGCTCGACACACCCGGCGGCTGGCCAAACGCCAGCTGACGTGGTTTCGTGGCGAGCCGGAGATATGCTGGTCCGAACCGGAGCAGGTCGATCAGATCTGGACCACGGTCGCGCGATTTTTCGAGATTTGATAAGGGGACGGCTGTGCAGACGACCTATCTGGATTTTGAGCAGGAGCTGAGCGAGATTGATAAGCGGCTTGAGGCGCTGGGCCGCCAAGAAGACTGCTCGGCCGAGGAGCGGGCCGAGCAGGCCCGGCTGACCGAGCAACAGCAGGCTCAGGAGGCGGAGATCTATACAGCCCTGCGGCCCTGGCAGCGTATCCAGCTCTCGCGCCACACCGACCGGCCCCAAACCCTGGATTATATCCGGTTTCTCGGAACCGAGTTTGTCGAGCTTCATGGCGACCGGACATTTGCCGATGACCCGGCCATTATCGGCGGTCTGGCCCGCTTCCAGGGACGGCCCCTGGTTGTGCTCGGACACCAGCGCGGTCAAACGGTCCAGGAAAAGGTGCGCCGTAATTTCGGCATGCCGCGTCCCGAGGGCTACCGCAAAGCCCTGCGTCTGTTCCAGCTGGCGGAGCGCTTTGGGCGACCGGTGGTGTCCTTCATCGACACCCAGGGCGCCTACCCCGGGGTGGGCGCCGAAGAGCGCGGCCAGGCCGAGGCCATTGCCCGCAATATCCGTGAGCTGGCCGGTCTGCGGACGCCGGTGATCGTGGTCGTGATTGGCGAGGGGGGCAGTGGCGGAGCCCTGGCCCTGGGGGTCGGCGACCGGGTGCTGATGCAGGAAAACGCGTGTTATTCGGTCATTACCCCGGAGGGCTGCGCCGCTATCCTGTACGGTGAGCGCACCCCCGAGCGGGTGGCCAGGGCGGCCGAGGCGATGAAGATCACCGCCCCCGACCTGTTGCGTCTGGGGGTGACTGACGAGATTGTGGCCGAGCCGCAGGGCGGCGCGCACCGCCATCCGCAGGCGGCCATGGCTGCGGTCGGACGGGCCATTGCCCGGCATCTGGACGAGGTCGTCGGCCTGCCGCTGGACGAGCTGGTGGCCCGACGCTACGAGAAATTCCGGCGCATGGGCACGACTGCGGTGCGTGAGAGCGGCCACCAAGCGGACCGCTGAGCGACGGGTCGGACGCCGATGGACGCGGATTGCGAATCGTAGTACAAAACGAGCCGTGCCGAAAAAACCCTCCCCCGCTTCACTCGCTCCTCTGCGCGAAAAAATTGACCAGCTCGACGCCCAGATTGTCCGCCTGCTGAACCGTCGGGCGCGGATGGCCCAGCGCATCGGCCAGGCCAAGCACAACGAGCGGGCTGCGGTCTATGTGCCGAGCCGGGAACATGAAATCATGGCCCGCCTGGCCGACCTCAACGGCGGGCCGCTGTCGACCCGTGCCGTCCAGGCCGTATTCCGCGAGATCATCTCCGCCTCGCGAGCCCTCGAACAGCTGCCCAGGATTGCCTATCTGGGGCCGGCCGCGTCCTACACCCATATGGCCGCTCGCGAACAGTTTGGCGCCCAGGCCGAGTGTGTCCCGGTGGCGACGATTCCCGAGGTGTTTGCCGAGGTCGAGCACGAGCACACCGACTATGGGGTCGTGCCGATTGAAAATTCGACCGGCGGTGCGGTCGATATTACGCTCGATCTGTTTGTCGAGTCGGCCCTGACCATTATTGCCGAACGCTCGCTGGCCATCCGTCACTGTCTGTTGAGCCGCGCCCAGCGGCTGGGACGGGTAGAGCGAGTCCTGGCCCACCCGCAGGCCCTGGCCCAGTGCCGGCGCTGGCTGGCCACCCACCTGCCGGGCGCGGTGGTTGAAGAGGCCAGCAGCAACTCGCGGGCGGCCGAGCTGGCCGGCCGCGATACCCGCACCGCTGCCATTGCCAGCCGTCTGGCCGGTGAGGAGTATAAACTCAGGCTGCTGGCCGCCGACATCCAGGACCAGACCGACAACTTCACCCGGTTCGCCATCCTGGGCCATGAACAGCCCTCAAAGCCGACCGGCCACGATAAAACCGCACTGTTTGTGTCGGTCAAGGACCGGGCCGGGGTCCTGTACCAGACGCTCAAACCTTTTGCCGACAACGCGATCAATATGCTGCGCATCGAGTCGCGCCCGCTCAAGGGCAAACCCTGGGAGTATGTGTTTTTTATTGACGTGGAAGGCCACCGCGAGGATCCCCCCCTGGCTCGGGCGCTCCGGGAGATTGAGCCTTTGTGCGTCCAGGTCAGAATCCTGGGCTCGTATGCGACCGCCAAACCGACCAGCCCGGCCTGAGGGCCGCGCCGCGTCGTCTGGTCGTTACCTGGTGAGGACGTATGGATATCAGCAAGTATGTTCCCGAATGGATTCTGTCCCTGACTCCCTACCAGCCGGGCAAGCCGATTGAGGAGGTCGAGCGCGAGTACGGCATCACCGACTCGGTCAAGATTGCCTCCAACGAAAATCCGCTCGGTCCCTCGCCCAAGGCGGTCGCGGCGATTACGGCCGTGCTGCCCGACCTCAATCTGTATCCCGACGGCGACGCGTTTTATCTGAAAAAGCGTCTGGCTGAGAAGCTCGGTCTTGATCGCTCGCGTCTGATTCTCGGCAACGGTTCAAACGAGCTGATCGAGATGATCGTGCGGACCTTTGTCCGGGTGGGTGAATCCATCGTGGTCGGTGAACACGCCTTTGCCATCTACCATCTGGTGAATAAAGCCGCTGGAGGACGGACCATCGCGGTGCCGCATACGGGTTTTCGGTTTGACCTGGCGGCCATGGCCGAGGCTGTGACCGCCGATACCCGGATCGTCTTTCTGGATAATCCCAACAATCCGACCGGAACGATGTATACCCGCGACGAGTGGGAAGCGTTCTTAAAGCGCGTGCCGTCGGACGTGCTGATTGTGGTTGATGAGGCGTATTTCGAGTTTGTGGATGACCCGGACTATCCGAACTCGCTCGAGTATCACAGCGACGGGCGGCTCATCGTGACCCTGCGGACCTTCTCCAAGATCTGCGGCTTGGCCGGGCTGCGGGTCGGCTACGGCGTTGCCTCGCCCCAGCTGATCGACGCCCTCAACCGTATTCGCCAGCCGTTCAACGTCAACAGCCTGGCCCAGGTCGGCGCCTTGGCCGCCCTGGATGATGAGGCGCATATTCGCCGCACCCAGGACAACAACAGGAACGGCCTGGCCTATTTGCGTGCCGAGCTGGACCGCCTGGGCGTGGAGTACGCGCCGAGTTGGGCCAACTTTCTGCTGGTCAATATCGGGGCCGGGGTTGCCCAGCGGCTGCTCCCGGCCGGGATCATCGTCCGGCCGATGGAGGGCTATGGCTATCCGGGCTATGCCCGGGTGAGTGTCGGCACACCGTCCGAGAACGCGCGCTTTATTGAGGCGCTGGAGCGGATTGTCAAGGAAGCCTGATGGCCTGTCTGTTTAATCGGCTGATTATTGCCGGGGTCGGTCTGATCGGCGGCTCGCTGGGGCTGGCCGTCCGCGAGCGCGGTCTGGTCGGCGAGGTGGTCGGCTTTGGTCGAACCGAGGCCAACCTCAAGATCGGGCTGGAGCGGGGCTGTATCGACGCCTATACCTTTGACCCGGCCGAGGC
>WTHE01000294.1:7543-8697 GCA_011523315.1 Candidatus Binatota bacterium | reverse complement strand
GTTGGGATCACGTCGGTGCACGAGGTCTGGACTCACACTACAGCCCTTCAGGCGTTGAAACGTCTGGATGAGGCGAACAGGCTCAGCCTGCGGGTCACGGCCGCCATCACCCATCCGGCTGATTTTGTGACTCCCTCGGCCAAGGACGACGCGCGGCAAACCATACACAACCGCGAGCGCTATCGGGGCAAACGGCTCAAGCCTGACTATGTGAAATTCATCCTCGACGGCGCGGTCAACCGCACCGCAGCCATGCTTGAGCCGTACCAAGGCACGGACTTCCGGGGCCACACGCGCGACCCCATAGATGTTGTGATGGCCGAGGTCAGCCGGCTGCACGGCCTGGGGCTTGGCAGCGTCTTGCACGCGGTCGGAGACCGGGCGGTGCGTATCGCCCTCGACGCAGTTGAGCAGGCGATTGCCAGCCACGGGCCAAACGGCGTCCGTCATGCCGTCGCCCATACCGTCTTCGTCAATCCTGCGGACCGCGACCGCTTTGCCAGGCTGGGCGTCATTGCCGAATTTTCGCCCTACTTCTGGTGGCCGAATGCGGTCATCGACTCCTATCGTGCCGAGGTTGGCGAGCAGCGCCTGGCCTGGGTATGGGCGATCAAGGACATGGTTGACCGGGGCGTCAGCGTCGCTGCGGGCAGCGACTGGCCGGTCGTGTACAGCCCCAATCCCTTTCCTGCCATTGAGGCCATGGTGACGCGGCGCGAACCCGGCGGCGGCTCTGTGAGCTTTCACCCCGAACAGGCGATCACGCTGGAGCAGGCGCTGAAGATTTTTACCCTGGGCGGCGCTTTTGCGTTGTACCAGGAGGATGTCACCGGTTCCATTGAGGTCGGTAAATACGCCGATCTGGTCGTCCTGGACCGTCACCTCTTCAGCATTCCGATTACCGAGGTCGGGACAGTTCGTGTTTTGCAGACCTGGCTTGAGGGCGAGCTGGTTTTCGACCGGACAAGCAGGGATAGCTGACAGCGGCAACTTCTCCTTGACTTCTCGGACAAGTTGTTGCAATGCCTTGCACATATTCTTCAAAGGGGGGCAGGCCTATGTTCATGAAGGAGTATGGGGAGCAGACCTATGCGTTGCTGCGCATCGTTGCCGGATTTTTGTTCTTTTTTCATGGTACCCAAAAGCTGGTCGGC
>WTHE01000294.1:0-7443 GCA_011523315.1 Candidatus Binatota bacterium | reverse complement strand
TTCTGGTCATGATCGGTTTCTACACGCGCTGGGCGGCCTTTGTGTGCAGCGGCCTGATGGCGGCCGCCTACTGGATGGCGCACGGCTTTCAAGCCCTGTTTCCCATCGCCAATCAGGGCGAGCTGGCCGCGCTGTACTGCTTTGTGTTTTTGTGTATCTCGGCCCGAGGCGCCGGCATGTGGGCTGTGGATGCGGCTGATGCCTAGCGCGTTTCAGGTTAGGCTGTAGCCCTGCCGGACGCGATCCAGCATCCCTGCTTCGACTTCGCTCCGCTCAGCACGACCAGGAGGCCGTTGGGCCTGAGCGTCAGGCGCAGCGCGCCTGAAGTCGAAGGGCGACACAGCAGCGTTATTTGCTCTAGTTGAGATGGCCTAGCGAGCTGAGGAGGAGACAAGACAGTCATGGCTGAGTTTGCATTTTCCGCCTATGTCAAGGTTGGCGAGAACCGCTACCGCGAGCGCTACGGTCTGGACTTTGAGGACTTCGAGGTCGGTCAGGTGTTTCAGCACCGACCGGGGATTACCATCTCTCAGCAGGACAATGTGGAAGAGACGGTCGATACCCTCAATCAGGCCATGCTGCACTTTGACGCCAACTATGCGGCTCAGACCGAGTGGAAAAAGCCGCTCGGGGTGAGCACCCTGACCCTGCAGCGGCTGATGGGGCTGACGTGGAAGACGTTCAATAAAAAGAATCGGATCTGTAGCTGGGCGGAGATCAAGATGACCGCCCCCGTGTTTGGCGGCGATACGCTGTACGCCGAGAGCGAAGTCACACACAAAGCCGCTGCCGCAGACGACGCGGACTGTGGACAGCTGACGGTTGTAACGCGCGGCGTCAACCAGGCTGGGAGGGTCGTGTGTGCCATGGAGTACGCCCTGCTGGTGTATAAGCGCGACCGCATTCCGTTCGACAAGGCCGGCTACTGATTACCAGAGATAGGTGCCATGACGACATTTTACTCACACCGAAAAGTGGCCGACCACACCTACATCGAAGTGGCCGGAATCGAGTTTGAGGGCTTTGCCGAGGGGCAGATCTTTGAGCATCGGCCGGGCCGCACCTTTACCGCCGAAGAGAGCCGACTGCACGCCATCCGCTCGCTGGATCTGTCCATGCGCAATGTGGACGCGGTCTATAACGAGAAGGTCTATGGCGGGCAGGAAATCATCGGCGAGTCTTTTCTGATCAGCGTGCTGACAGCACTGACGACCAAGACCTTCGGCAAGGTGGTGGCCAATCTGGGCTGGACCAACATGCAGTTCCCGGTGCCGGTTCACGCCGGCGATACGATCTACGCCGAGTCCGAGATCCTCGGCAAGAGGGAATCCGCCTCCCGCCCCGGCCAGGGCATTCTGTCGGTGAAGACGCGAGCCCTGAACCAGCGCGGCGAGGAGGTGTGTTCGTTCGAGCGGCGGATTCTGCTGTATAAGCGCGGCCAGGGGCCGTATGAGGCGGCGGGTTATTGAGCTGCGGCAACGCTGTGGCTGACCTTGGTAAAATACGTCATATCGGGATTGGTCATCGACTCGCCGACCTTGGAGTCGAGCCGCCGCTCAACCGCCTGGGTGGCCCAACGGCCGATTTCGACGATTTTGTCCAGATCGACGCCGGTCTCAATGCCCAGACCGTTCAGCATGTAGATCAGCTCTTCGGACGACAGGTTGCCGCTGGCCCCGGGCGCATTCGGGCAGCCGCCCAGGCCGCCACAGGCACTCTCCAGGACGCTCACGCCCATCTCCAGAGCCGCATAACAGTTGGCCAGCGCCATCCCGCAGGTGTTGTGAAAATGGGCGGTCAGGACGGAGACCGGAACCCCTTCATCTATACACGCCTGGATGATGGCCTGAATCGACTTTGGCGTCCCGACCCCGATGCTGTCCCCAAGCCCGATCTCATAGCAGCCCATGTGATAAAAACGGGCAACGAGCTTCCCAACCGTGTGGGGATCAACCTCACCCTCATACGGACACCCGGCCACGCACGAGACCGCTCCTCGCAGCCCGATTCCGTGCGCCTTTGCCGCTGCGGCAACCGGCTCAAAGCGGGCGAAACTCTCTTCGATTGTGCAGTTGATATTGGCCCGGCTGAAAGCTTCGGTGGCGCTGCCGAAAATCGTGATATACCTGGCCTTGGCCTTGAGAGCGTCCTGAAAGCCGCGCATATTGGGAACCAGAACACTGTATTCAACTCCGGGTTTCTGCCTGATCTGAGCCGCAACCTGATCGGTCAGCTGCATGGCCGGAATCACCCGAGGGCTGACAAACTCGCCGATTTCAATCGAAGGAAATCCGGCATCGGTCAGACGGTCGATCAGCTCGACCCGGAACTCGACAGGGATGAGATGTTTGAAGCCTTCCAGCCCGTCGCGGGCGGTGAGGTCAACAATTTTGACGGTGTTCGGCAGTGCCATGGGCGTCGCTCCTTGGAAGAGAATACAATGCAGGTGAACGCTGCTCTTTTCTTGGTGAGAGGGTCATCATCATTTGGCCCAGCGAGGCTTATCAAGCCCGCCGGGGGCGTGCAAGCAGTCCGCGCGCCGCAGGAGGAAGACGCATGAAAGCCAGACTGCCGTGTATTGAGACCGCTCGGCTGCGGCTGCGTCCGTGTCGGCGGGACGATATCGACGTGCTGCACCACATCTGGACCGATCCGGGAGTGCGCAAATATGTGTGGGACGATCAGATCATTGCCCGCAGCCAGGCGGCTGAGATAGTCGAGGCCAGCCTGACCCAGTTCCGGCAGCAGGGGGATGGCATCTGGCTCATGCTGTTCGGCCAGGCAGACACGGCGATTGGCTTTTGCGGCTTTTGGCCCTTCCACCAGCCCGCCCAGCTGGAGTTGCTGTACGGTCTCGTCCCGAGCCACTGGAACAGGGGCCTAGCCACCGAGGCGGCCCGGGCACTGCTGCGGTTTGGCTTTGAGGAGCGTGGCTTTCCGACGATCAGCGCCAGTACGGACGCGCCGAATACGGCTTCGATCCGCGTGCTGGAAAAGATCGGCATGCGCTTCCACAAACGCGAGCTGAGCAACGGTCTGGATACGGTCTATTACACCATAGACCGCAACGCCTTCCGTGAGGGTGAACGCTGATCTCTTCTCAATGAGATGGTCATCATCGTTCACCTTTGGAGCGCTGAGCCGTATCAGCTCGGGTGGAGGCGCGAAAAAATCTGAACGTGCTGGTCCAGGCCGAAGTGGAACAGCTCGGTCAGATTCGTCTCAACGATGTCGAGTTCGGCTTGAAAGTCGAGCCCTTGGGTGTGGAGCGCGGACAGCTGCTCGGCCCCGTACCAGGCTCCGAGCAGGATGCCGAGCAGCGAGGCCAGCGTGGCGGTATTGCCGCAGCCGTGGGCGATGGTTCGCAGCGCCACGGCTGGATCGTCGGGTGCGTAGGCAATCGTAGCTGCGAGCTGCGCCAGGACGCGGTAGGGATCGTGCAGCCCGCCCAGAAAGGCGTGGTCGAGAAAGGGCGGCATCGGCGGGTCAAGGACTCGCTGCTTGAAAACGGTGTTGAGGGTGGCTTGTGTCTCGCCGCGCAGCTCGCTACCGAGTCGCGCCATGGCCTCCAGCAAGCTGCGCAGGGAGACGGCCTCTTGCACCTGGGTCGAAGCGTCCAGGTCGTCCACCACGGCGCGGCCGCGGTCGAAGAACCAGTCGCCAAAAGAGTCCGCCTGCGGGGCTTCATTCACCGCCAGCGATACAAGCGTGGCCAGGAAGCCGGTCACGGCTTTGGCATAGCCCTAGTCGAGGCTGGCCTGCTGCCGATACAGGGCAAAGGTTTCAAGCGGAGTCGTGCCGTGCCGGACGGCGGCCATTTCCAGGTACAGGAAGAGACCGAAGACGCCTGGAACCCCCGGACTGAACAAGCCCTCGCTGCGGTTTTCTTCTTGGGCCTGAAACATGTCCAGCCAGGCCGTGAGGTGATCTCGACAGGCGAACGAGTACCACTCGGGATACAGCGGCTCGTGCCGGAGAGCGGCCATGAAGTCGCGTAGCGACGCCTCGTCAAACGTCCGGTCGCCGTCAGCAATCGCCGCCAGCCAGGGGTGGAGGACACACAGGCGATAGCAGGTATCGTCGGTCGGCATGCCGATTCGCTTGGCGTGCACGATCGCCGGCAGCCAGGTCCCCCAGGCTTCACCCCATTCGGGCATGTCACGGGCGACCAGGGGTGTCGGCAGCGGGTCCGGCGTCGGCGTTTCCTGGCCCTCCTGGGCGGCGCCGAGCGCATCGCCATACGCTCCGAGCAGGAGCATGCCTCTGATTGTATCGTCAAATGTGCTCGACATAGTGGTTCATTCCTCGTCTAAACCCAGACGCCCCGAAGTCTTGGCAACTTCGGGGCGTCAGATTGGTTGCGGGGCTAGGATTTGAACCTAGGACCTCGAGGTTATGAGCCTCGCGAGCTACCGGGCTGCTCCACCCCGCGTCAAGAAAGGAAAACGACACAGAACCTGTGCCGCTCACCAGTGTATGTATCGACTGCGCCGGGTGAAGTCAAGAGAGGCCGACGTCTCGCTTGAGGGACTGGATCTCGAACGGGACGAGCGAACGGTAGGCGCCAGGTGCGAGATCGGTCAGCAGGATCGGACCGAAACGGATTCGGATCAGCTTTTCGACCGGATGGCCGATGGCGTCACACATCTGTCGGACTTCGTGGTGGCGTCCCTGGCGCAGGGTGATTTCGACCCAGGTCTTGCGCTCGTTGCGGCGGATGGTGCGGAGGTCGGCCGGTCCGCTCAGGCTGCCGTCGGCCAGACGCACGCCATGTTTTAATTTGGACAGCACGCGCGGCCCGCACGCGCCGGTCAGCTTGGCATGGTAGGTCCGGGGGATCTGATAGCGTGGATGCAGCAGGCGGGCGGTCAGCTCGCCGTCATTGGTCAGCAGCAGTAGCCCGGCCGAGTGATAGTCGAGCCGACCGACCGGAAAGACACGCTCGCGCACCTCGCCGAGCAGCTCACGGACCGTTGGTCGCCCTTCCGGGTCGGCCAGGGTGCTGACCACACCGGTCGGTTTGTTGAGCAGAAAATACAGCCGGGCCGAGTCGAAGGAGACAGGCTGGCCGTCAACAACAATGGTGTCGCGTCTCGGGTCTGCGGTCGTCCCCAGCCGGGTGACCGTCTGGCCGTTGACCCGGACCCTACCGGCCTCAATCAGTGTCTCGGCTTTCCGGCGTGAACTGACGCCGGCCTGACTGAGCAGCTTGTGCAGGCGCTGCGCTCGCGGTGGTGCGGAAGACCCGGGCGGCTGGGCCGTCTGGGAGGCCGGAGCTGTCGTGTCACTCCGGTCTGCTGTCCTGGCCTTTTGTGTCGTCGCTCGGCGAGTCTTGGGCCTCGGCCGCGCGGCTCGGGATGTCTTGGGCTTGGGCATGGCGTTCTCCGCCGCTGGCGTCGTCCCCCGCACGCGCGCTGTCAGGCGTCCCGTCGAAGGCCAGGGGGTTGGGGCTTGGTTCGTGGATGTCGGGCAGCGGCGGCAGATCGGTCAGGTCGTTCAGACCGAAGAGTTCCAGGAACTGGGGAGTCGTGCCGTACACCCACGGCCGACCGGGCATGTCCTTGCGACCCAGCTCGCGGATCAGCTGCTTGGTCAGCAGCGAGTGGATGACGCCATCAACGGTGACCCCGCGCACCGATTCGATCTCCAGCTTGGTGATGGGCTGACGGTAGGCAATAATGGCCAGGGTTTCCAGGGCTGCCCGACTCAGTCTGCCGGGTTTTTCTTGCAGCAGCGTCTTGACGTACTCGGCGTGATGCGGCGCGGTGCGGAACTGGTAGCCGCCGGCGACCTCGGCAAAGACAATCCCCCGGTCTGCGGCCTGGTATTCTTCGCGCAGCAGCGATATGGCCGGCTTCACTTCCGCCGGCGTCACGCCGATGACTTCTGACAGTCGGCGCAGAGAGACCGGGTCGCCGGCGGCAAAGATCAGGCTTTCGGTAATCGTTTTGAGTTCGGCGGGATGCATGGCTCAGAGCTGTTCCAGGCCGTGCGGCAGCGGGGCATCCGGACTGACGGCCAGGCTGAGGACAATGGGACCGAAGGGGGCTGTTTGGTGCACATCAATCACCCGGCTGCGGACCAGTTCCAGGCTGGCCAGGAAGGTCACCAGGATTTGTAATCGGGTCGTCTCGGCCGCGAATAATTCGGTGAAGCTGATGCGGCCACGCTCCCGTAGCAGGTCGAGAACTAAACCGACACGCTCGCGCAGAGAGACCTGTTCAAGCACAATCTCGTGCACCAGCTCGGGCTCGGCCTTTTTCAGCGCCTCCTGCAGGGCGTCGAGCAAGTCCCCCAGCCCGACAGTAGGAAACGTGATCTCTTCTTGAGATGATCGGTTATCGCGTTTCCTACTGACATCATGCACATGCTTGGCTTGGTCCTCGGTGGGTAGCGGCCGACGGGTAAAGACATCCCGTCCCAGCAACGGTCGGCGGCCGAGCCCGACCGCGGCTTCCTGAAAGCGCTGGTATTCGAGCAGCTGACGGGCCAGTTCTTCCCGGGGATCGGGGCCGGCTTCCTCCTCCGCCGTCTCGTGGGTAGGCAGCAACAGGCGCGACTTGAGGTGTAACAGGGTGGCGGCCATGACCAGATATTCTCCGGCCAGGTCAAGGTCGAGCTGGTGCAGCAGGTCGAGGTAGCCGAGGTATTGGTCGGTGATGGCGGCGACTGGGATGTCCGAGAGATCGACCTCGTTCTTTTTGACGAGGTGTAGGAGGAGGTCGAGCGGCCCCTCGAAAATATCGAGTCTGACGCGGTATGACATCATGCTAGACGGATCTTCTACAGCAGAGCGCCCAGAAGAAAAACGGTGACCGGGCGAATCATGTCGCCGAGAATTCCGGTCATCAGCAGCCCGATAAGGATGAAAAAGCCGTAGGGCTCGAGGCGCGCCAGGGGGAGGGCCAGGCCACGCGGCAACAGGCCGACCGCTACCCGTCCGCCGTCCAGGGGGGGCAGGGGAAAGAGATTGAAGACCGCCAGGGCGACATTGATGAAGACGCTGGCGGTGAGCATGGCCGCCACCAGACCCGTGCTCTCCGGCTGGGCGTGGGGCAGGTCGAGCGGCAGCTGAGGGGCCTGGAGCTGGTGGAGCAAAAAAGCCGAGAGCGTAGCCAGAAAGAGATTCATGGCCGGGCCGGCAGCGGCCACAGAGACCATATCCCGGCGGGGGTTGCGCAGATTGGTAAAATCGACCGGGACGGGTTTGGCGTAGCCGAACAGGATGGGCGAACCCGTCAGCACCAGGAACAGGGGGAGCAGGATGGTGCCGAACATATCGACATGGCTGATCGGGTTCAGGCTCAGCCGTCCGAGCCGGGCTGCGGTCGGATCGCCCAGCTGGTAGGCCGTGTAGCCGTGGGCCAGCTCGTGGAGGATGACCGCTACCAGCACCGGGACCGACCAAAAGGCGATTTTTACCACAAGCTCCATTACTCGCAG
>WTHE01000130.1 GCA_011523315.1 Candidatus Binatota bacterium | reverse complement strand
CTGCTGGTGTTCGCCTCCAGCCATGTGGACCGCCAGATTCTGGCCATTCTGCTGGAGCCGATCAAGCACGAGCTGGTGCTGTCGGACACCCAGCTGGGCTTTCTGTCCGGCATCGCCTTTGCCATTTTCTATGCCACGCTGGGGATTCCGATTGCGATGTGGGCCGACCGCAGCAACCGGCGCAATATTATCGCCCTGGCCCTGGCCACCTGGAGCGGGATGACCGTCTTGTGCGGGATGGCGGCGAATTTCTTGCAGCTGGCCCTGGCCCGGATCGGGGTCGGGGTGGGCGAGGCCGGGTCGAGCCCGCCGTCGCACTCGATGATCGCCGATATGTATCCGCCCGCCGAGCGGGGCACGGCGATGGGGGTGTTTGCCGCCGGGGCCAACCTGGGGCTGCTGATCGGCTTTCTGGTCGGTGGCTGGGTCAACCAGTGGTACGGCTGGCGGATGGCCTTTTATGTGGTGGGCGCGCCGGGTCTGGTGCTGGCGGTCATCGTCTACTTAAGCCTGCGGGAGCCGCCCCGGGGCTATGCCGAGGGCCTGAAGTCGCCCCAGCAGGCTGCGCCGCGGCTGGGCGAGGTGGTCCGCTTCATGCTCTCGACCCCCTCCCTGCGTCACCTGTTGACGGGCGTGACCCTGACCTCTTTTGTCGGCTATGGGGTGGTCCTGTGGCTGCCCGCCTTTCTGGTTCGCTCGCACGGGCTGACGAGCGGGACGATCGGTACGCTGCTGGCCGTGTTTCTGGGTCTGATCGGCGGTCTGGGGACGTATGGCGGGGGAATGCTGGCCGACCGCCTGGCCAGGCGTGATGTGCGCTGGAATGTCTGGCTGGTCGGGATCGCCATCCTGGTGGCGGTGCCGTTCGGCTTCACCATGTACCTGGCCTCGGACACCCGCCTGGCGCTCGTCGCCTTCATTGTGCCGGCCTTTGTCGGCGGGGTGTTTATCGGCCCCAGCTTTGCCATGAATCAGGGGCTGGTCCAGGTCCGTATGCGGTCGGTCGCCTCAGCCCTGCTGCTGTTTATCCTGAACATCATCGGCCTGGGCTTTGGGCCGCAAACCATAGGCGTGGTCAGCGACCTGCTGCGGCCCGACTACGGCGACGAGTCCCTGCGCTACGCCCTGCTGGGAGTGTCGCTGATCAACGTCTGGGCCGCGTTTCATTACTTCATGGCCGGCCGGACGCTGCGGGCCGATCTGGCCCGGGCTCAGGGCGCGGCGGCGGGCTGAACAAGCCCGCCTGGCGGCGCTCAGCCGGGCCGTACTTTCCCTTGAGACGTGTTGCTCAGCGTAGTACACAGGCGCCAAGGAGGACGGCGTATGGCCCACATCGACTCGCTCCCGTTTGAGCAGATAGACCCGGATGTCCAGAAAATCATGCAGACCTATGACACGGAGTACGGCGGCTCGGAGTTCGTCCAGGTCTTTGCCCACGCCCCGGAGGTGTATAAGGCGTTCTGCGCCTATTATTTCCCGCTGATTTTTGAGACGCGCGGCAGCCTGGACATGAAGCTGACCGAGCTGGTGCGGCTCAAAGTGGCCCAGCGCAACGACTGCGCGCTTTGAATGAACGGTCGGGTTGCTTTGGCAAAGCAACAGGGTTTGACCGAGGAACAGATCGCCGAGTTGTCCGACTATCAGAACAGCACGCTTCTGACCCCGCGTGAAAAGGCCGCCGTCCGCTACGCCGACGTGCTGGCCGGGGACCATACGCAGGCGTCACAAGCCCTGTTCGACGAACTCCGCCAGCACTTCACCGAGACGGAGATCGTTGACCTCGGGTTTCGGATCAGCTCGTTTGTCGGCTACGGTCGTTTCATTCGTGTGCTGGGCTTGGAGCGCGGCGGCGTGTGCCCGCTGTCGGATGCGCATCCCGCTGCTGCACCGGCCGACTGAGCGAGGCATCCTGGATGAAGTGGCAACGGAATCCGGGCTGAGGGCTAGGGCAAAACGTCCTGCACGGTCAGCCGGCCGACCTCACGCCCTTCGAGTACCACCGGAAGTGTGTCTGCCACGGTGTAGATACGTGATTGCTGGTAGTCCGACTGCGCGCCTGAGGCTGATGGCTCGGTATGGACTTCGATCTGATTGTCAATCAGGTTGATAATCCAATACTCGGCAATTGCGGCGGCAGCGTACAGGCGTTTCTTGAGGATGCGGTCACGTTGCAGAGAAGAATCCGCGCCTTCAATGACGAGAGCGAGGTCTGACGGACCTGGGTGGCGGTCCAGGTAGCGGCGTCGTTCTCCCCGCACAACGACAACATCCGGCTCCGGTTCGCTGTCGGCAGTGGTGATGGGTTCCTGAGCATCGGCATACCAAGCCGGGGGCAGAAGCTGAGCCAGGGCTTCACGGGTCAACTGGGTCACAACGCGGTGGCGCGGGTTCTTGGGCATTTTGGTGACAAGCCATCCTTCCAACAGCTCGACCGGATCATCCGTGGTCAGAATGCCAGCCCGGATCATGGCGTGGTACTGATCCACATGGAGGCGCCAGATCATACCGATATCGGTCTGCGGGCCTGCCGGTGGTGTGGCGGGAGGAGTGGGGGGGGACGGGGTGACTGCCATGCGCGTTCCTCCTCAAGCCTTGGGCTGGAGATTCGCCGCTCCGTTGCATTCGCCTGATGGCATCTATGCCCCTTCTGCTGATGTGGGAGAAGCGGTGTCGGCCAGCTGTCGCTTCAGCGAGCGGTACATCCGCCGGATCAGCCACAGCACGAAGCTGGGTGACAGGCGGTTGAGCCACCACAGCAGCTTCCAGCCGCCCGGGACGATGATGATAGCCCGATTGCGGGCCACCGCGTTCAGCGCCCGCCGGGCAAAGTCGGCCGGGTCCATGGGTCTGGAACGCTCGATCAGCCTGTCTTGTTGCTCGGGCGAGAGTTGCCTCAGATCTTTGCCGTACTTGCCGCCCCCGCGCAGAATCGGGGTGCGGATGAAGCCCGGACACAGAACGCTCACCCGCAGCCCGGCCTCGGCGGCTTCGATGCGCAGCGAGGTCGAGAGACCGACCACGGCGTGCTTGGTGGCGGCGTAGCTGACGGCCATCGGCGACGGACACAGGCCGGCCATGGAGGCGGTGTTGACGATATGGCCGTAGCCCTGTGTGCGCATCGCCGGGTAGGCGGCCTGCACGCCGTTGACCACCCCGTGCAGATTGACCGCAAGCACCAGCTGCCAGTCTTCATACTGGTACAGGCGTGCCTCACCGCCGATGGCCAGCCCGGCGTTGTTGAACAGGTAGTCGAGACGGCCGTGGGTCTGGACTGTCTCCCCGACCAGCCGCTCGACCGCCGGGAAGTCGGTCACGTCGACCTCGACCGCCCGTGCGCTGCCCTGCCGGGTGGTGATGCCGGCGGCCACCTCCCGGGCCAACTCAATCTGGCGGTCGGCCAGGATCACCTGCGCGCCACGCCGGGCCAGCTCTTCGGCCAGCGCCCGGCCAATGCCCGAGGCCGCGCCCGTCACGATAGCGACCGCAGCGTCAAATGTGCGTAAGCCGTTGCCGGTGTCCATCACTGTCAGACCGGCTGCAGGCCCACCTTGTCGGCAAAGTCGTCCATCAGGCCGAGCACCGACTGGAGATCGGCGCCCCAGAAGGGCAGGGGCACCATGAAGGAGTCGTAGCCCAAATCCTGGTAGGGCTTCATCGCCTCGATGAACTCGTCAACCGAGGTCGTCCTCAACAGCCCGATCATGATTTCAATGTCGTTCAGGTCGCGGCCGCCCCGGTCGGCAGCCTCCCGCAGCAGGGCCATGCCGTCCTGAAACACGGCCAGGCTCTTGGGTACCGCAATCCAGCCGTCGCCAAACTCGACGATACGCCGCATGGCTCGGGCCGAGTGCCCGCCAATCCAGATCGGCAGCGGGTTCTGGAGCGGTTTGGGTTCGCACTTGATGCCGCTGAACCGGCAGAACTCGCCCTCGAAGTGCGGGTCGGGATTGGTCCACAGCTCGCGCATGGCCCGCAGGTATTCGTCGCTCAGCGCGCCGCGGCGCTTGAACGGCGCCCCCAGCAGGCTGATTTCCTCCTCCATCCAGCCGATGCCGGCCCCGAAAATGATCCGGCCGCGTGACAGCACGTCGAGGCTGGCAAACATCTTGGCGGTGACGATGGGGTTGCGGTGGGGCAGGACCAGGACCGACGGGCCGAGCCGCACCCGCCGGGTGACGCCGGTCAGAAAGCCCAGCACGGTCAGCGGTTCGAGCAGGGCAGCCTCGGCCGGCAGGGGAAACTCGCCGGTGTCGTTGTACGGATAGCGGGGTTTGATCGAGGTGGGGATGACAACATGGTCGCCGACCCACAGGGAGTCAAATCCCAGCGCTTCGGTCTTCTGGGCCACGCTGAGCAGGCTGTCGAGCGCGTCGGGACCGGCCGCCAGGGGACCGATATGGGGCAGGATGGTTCCGAATTTCATCGCTCCTCCTAGATCAAAAAGGTCAGATTCGGCAGGGGCTCTGCCGCGTTGACCAGCAGCACCTGCTTCCAGAACATCTTCAGCCGGCCGTCAACCCAGCGCAGCTTATGGATCGTCCGTCCGCCCCACTGGCGCAGATCGTGCCGGGCCTGGACGGACAGCTCGAGTAACAGAAAGTTTGAGCCGACCACAAACTCGCCGGTGTCGGTTTTCTCTATTTCAATATTCGAGATCAGCCGGCGCATGAACGAGGCCGGTTCCTGGCTGTAGCGGTAGCCGCTCTGCAAGAGCTTGATGCGCGTCGCAATCCGCGAGCGGTTGTCGTAGATGTGCGACATCTGACGCCTGGGGTCGGTGTCGCCGCTGGGATGGGCCGGCACCCAGTAGATGGCGTCGTCTTCCCACAGGGCTTCCCACTCGGCGTAGCGCGCCTCATCGGCCAGCCGCGCTTCTGCGTACAGGAAGGCCTCGACCGCACGATATTCGGTGTCTGACAGCATGGGAGTTCAGGCCTGGGCCATGAGCGTGCGGTAGTGTTTCCAGAAGGCGCGGTTGGTGACCTCGTCGGTGAAATGGGACACGACGCGGCCCGCCTCGTCGACGTATTCGCGGTTGCGGCCACGGCTGAGGTCGAGCCACTCGGGCTGCCGGGCGTGCAGGCCGGCCTGGTTGCGGCTGGCAATGGTGATGTCCTCGGGCAACAGAAAGGACGCCGGGCCCATGGCCGCCTCACTCTGGCGCAGCAGCCGGGTGTTCAGCTCGGGCACGCCCTTGAGGAACATGGGCGTATGCCACTGGATCGATTCCTCGGCGTCCAGCGGATAAAACAGGGCGATGTTCATCTCGGCCAGAAACAGGTTGGGGAAGATCAGGGCGTGGGGCGGACCCTCAAACACCCGTCGGTCGGCTTCCGTTTTGCCGCAGCTGTGTTCCAGCTGGGCCAGGTAGGCGGCGTATTTGTCCGGGGCGCCGCCGAACCACTCGAACGGCTGTTGATAGCCCGAAGAAAACTCGATCTCGGTATGGCCGTTGCCCCAGTCGCGCAGCAGGCCCTTGTTGCCGCTCTCCTCGCCGATAAAGAGCTGATACTGCGAGCCGGCGGACCGGAGCACCGAGCGGTGGACAAAGCCCAGGTGGTAGCCGTCGGTGTCGTTCTCGGGGATCATCTTCCAGTTCGACATGTAGCGGTGCTTGACCCAGCCGGCGCTCAGGTCGAGTTCGCCCTCGGGCGACAGGTCGCAGGCGCGGTCAATGAGCCGGCTGGCGATGCCCAGGTGTTCCTCCAACGACGGCCCCTCGGGGCTCAGGCTGGCGAACACAAAGCCCCGGTAGCTGTCGCAGCGCGCTACCTGCGGCAAATGGTGGTCGCCTTTGTTGAAATCCGGACCGTAGGCCCCGGGGAAGGGCACGCCGGTCAGCTGGCCGCTCAGGTCATACGTCCAGCCGTGGTAGGGGCAGGTAAAGGCCCGGGCATTGCCGGACTCGGCCGGGCAGACCAGGGTGCCACGGTGGGCGCAGCGGTTGAGAAAGACCGACACCGCGCCGGCTTTGTCGCGGACCATGAGCACGGGTTGGCGGCCGATCTGGCGGGTCACATAGTCGCCCGGCTCGGGCACCTCGCTGTCGTGGCCGACAAACACCCACACCCGGTAGAAGATTTTTTCGAGTTCCTGCTCGAAGATGTGCGGGTCGGTGTATAGCGAGGCGTGGATCTTGTCGTCGCGGACCAGGGTCTCAACGTTGATCTCGGCCGGGGTCTCAAACTGGGTTCCGTTGGTCGTGGCCTGCTGCATGCGGCGTCTCCTTCCTGCACGGCTCATCTCTTGTGGCCGGGAGCTTAGCACACTTGGCGGCGGAAGTATCTACACAGCCCGCCCGTGCAATCGGGTTTGACACAAATTGGCGGATTAGTCATATGTTTAGCTAAGAAATGATTCGAGGGGGTCTCCTCATGTCAGCTGTGAATGTCCACCAAGCCAAGACTCAACTCTCGCGCCTCTTGGCACGGGTTGAGGCCGGCGAAGAGATTGTTATTGCCCGCAATGGGAAGCCGGTTGCGCGGCTCGTCAACTACGAGGGGCGTCGGGGCGTTCGGCGATTCGGCGCCATGAAGGGCCGCATTGCGATTGACGACCGGTTCTTCGAGCCGCTCCCGGACGACGAGTTGGACGCCTGGGAAGCGTGATTCCAGTGCGCATCCTGCTTGATACGCACGCCTTTCTGTGGTGGCTGGCCGGAAATGAACGTCTATCCGAAGCGGCTCGCGCTGTGATTGCCAATCACGAGAACGTCATACTCGTCAGCGCGGCGTCCGCTTGGGAAATTGCCACCAAGCATCGTCTCGGCAAGCTTCCAGAGGCTGAAGCCGTGGCGCACGACGTTGCCGGCTGCATCGCGGACCAGGGCTTCGAAGAACTGGCCGTCTCCGTTCGTGACGGCGAACGCGCCGGGCGGCTGCCGGGTCCTCATCGCGATCCCTTCGACCGCATGTTGATCGCCCAAGCCTTGGCCCTCGATCTCGGCCTAGTTTCGCTTGAGACACTCTTTGACCGGTATGGCGTCCGCCGCATTTGGTAAAGCCGCCGGTATCTCCAATCTGATGTACGGAGAGTCACACAATGGCCACAAACCTGTCGATAGACCCAGAACTGCTTGACACAGCCCTGGAAGTCGGCGGTGAGAAAACCAAGGAACATGGCCTGAGGTGCCGCTCGGTCGTCGTGTGTTTCTGGCTTGAAATCCTCCCAACGCGCCCTGACGGTCCTGGCGGCCGACAAGCGCAGGCAGCTGACGCGCCTGCTGCTCGGCAACCGCGCCAGGCAGGCCCGCTCCGGCATCGGGCAGGAAAGGACAGCTCTGTGACCGACCAACTCACCTAGCAGCAGGTCAACCAGACCGCCTGGGCCGCCTGCGACACCTTCCGGGGTGTCGTCGATGCCGGCCAGTACAAGGACTACATTCTGGTGATGCTGTTCCTCAACCGCCGCCTCAAGAATCTGCTCGAAGACTTCGCCAAGCCGGCCCTCGACCTGCGTCCGTCGCGGGTGGCCGAGGACATCATCGGCGAGTGCTACATCTATCTCATCTCGCGCTTTGCCTCGGACGCCGGCAAGAAGGCCGGCGAGTTCTACACGCCGGCGGCGGTCTCCCGGCTGCTGGCCGGGCTGGCCGCACCGCAGCCCGGCGACACCATCTGCGACCCGGCCTGCGGCTCGGGTTCGCTGCTGATCCGCGCTGCCGAGCAGGTCGGCTCGGACAACTTCGCCCTGTACGGCCAGGAGGTGAACGGCGCGACCTGGGCGCTGGCCCGCATGAACATGTTTCTGCACGCCAAGGACGCCGCGCGCGTCGAGTGGTGCGACACCCTGAACAGCCCGGCCCTGATTGAGGGCGACCACCTGATGAAGTTCGACATTGTGGTCGCCAACCCGCCCTTTTCGCTGGACAAGTGGGGCGCGGAAAACGCCGCCAAGGACCAGTACGAACGCTTCTGGCGCGGTGTGCCGCCCAAGTCCAAGGGCGACTACGGTTTCATCACCCACATGATCGAGGTCGCCAAGCGCCACACCGGACGGGTGGCGGTGATCGTCCCCCACGGCGTGCTGTTTCGGGGCGGTGGCGAGGGGCGCATCCGGCGGGCGCTCATCGAAGAAAATCTGCTCGACGCCGTGGTCGGCCTGCCGGCCAACCTGTTCACCACGACCGGCATTCCGGTTGCCGTCCTGGTCTTCGACCGCTCGCGCGAGGAGGGCGGCCAGAACGCGACCCGCACGGACGTGCTGTTCATCGACGCCAGCCACGAGTTCACGCCCGGCAAGACCCAGAACGTCATGGACGCGGCGCATATCGCCAAGGTGGTCGAAACCTTCAGGGCGCGCGCGGCCGTAGACAAGTACTCGCACGTGGCCAGCCCCAAGGAGATTGCCGAGAACGACTTCAACCTCAACATTCCGCGCTATGTGGACACCTTCGAGCCCGAGGAAGAGATTGACGTTGCCGCCCTGCAACACGAGATCGACCAGATCGAGGCCGAATTGGCCGAGGTACGCGGCCGCATGAGGGGCTACCTCAAGGAGCTGGGGGTTGATGTCTGAGACGTATTCGAGGTGGGGAGAGGTGAATAAGACCCCTGGGTGCCTTTAGGGGTCTAATAGGGGTCTAATAGGGGTCTAATAGGGGCCTTATAGGGTCTATTGGGGGTAAAATGGGGTCAGATAGGGGTCAGATTCCGGCGTATTCTCATTCGCAGATGGCTGAGGCGCAATGGAGTAAAACGATGAAAAACATGGCGGAGAT
>WTHE01000373.1:3358-8769 GCA_011523315.1 Candidatus Binatota bacterium | reverse complement strand
GGGGCACGCTGGGCGCCGCGCATTTTCCCGGCCACCAGCGTGCCCCCGGAAGCCGCGATGCTGACGGTCTCCTGACCGACCTCAAGCACCTGTCCGGGTGCAGCCGTGCCGCTGGCGGGCTGCAGCCGACAGTCGTACAGGCGAAGCATCTGGCCCTGCCAGACGGTATGCGCGCCGGGCTGTGGGTCACAGCCCCGGATCTGGTTGTAAATCTGCGGAGCGGGCTTGGACCAGTCGATCTGGCCGTGTTCATCGGCGCACGGCGGATCGTAGTTGGCCAGCGACTCGTCCTGAACCAGGCGGGGCGGATTGCCGGCCTTGATCAGGTCAACCGACTCGGCAATGGCGTCAACGCCGAGCGAAAAGATTTTGTTGAAGTACAGCGTGCCGGTGGTGTCGTCAGGAGCGACCGCGACCTCTTTCTGCAACAGAATCGGTCCGGTATCGATCCCCTCATCAACCCAGAACAGGGTCAGGCCGGTTGTGGTTTCGCCGTTGATCAGAGCCCAGTTCATCGCGCTCCGGCCACGATACTTGGGCAGCAGCGACGGATGAAAACAGATACTGCCCCACTTGGGCGTATTAAAGACAGCCGGCGGCACAATCTGGGTCACAAAGGCCAGAATCGCCAGATCGGCGTTCAGGTCTGCAAACTTCTTGACCACCTCGGCCTGCTCCCGCTTCATCGACTTGTGCTGGTGGACGGGAATATCGAGATCAATCGCCCGTTGTTTGACCGGGTCGATTCTGCCTGCAGCCGCGTCCGGTGGGCAAAAGACGGCCACCACCTCTTCGCCTCTATCAACCAGCTTCTCCAAGGTTTTTTCGGCAAACGCGGCTTGGCCAATCAAAATAATACGCATACGCTCCTCTTTTCGGTGTTGCTTCCCGGTCGCGTCAAGCGAATAGCCCGACACACGCCTGACTGATAGCCTCCGCCATCCGGCCAATACTGTCGGGCTGCCCGAGCAGACTATTATTCATTTCCAGTTCCAGATACACAAGCCGATGCCGCCGGCCATGGCTGCGGGCGCTGAAAATCAGTCCCTCATAGCCGGAGTAGGGCTCATTGTGGCGGACCCGATAGCCGGCCTGGTGCAAGCGTCGGCCGAGGTCGGCGGCCACGTCCCGGTAGTCATCAAACAGCACGCCAATGTCAAACGCGCGCTCGTGCTCGGCTTGGCCGCGCAGGGCCGGGGTGAAACTGTGCAGGCTGAGCAGGGCCGGCCGGACGTGCCTGGCCAGCAGCTTCCCGAGCGTGGCATCAATCGCGTCGTGATACGGCTGGTAAAACCGTGTGATACGCTTGTGCCGCTCGGCTGCCGAGAGGCGCTGATTACCGGGGATGGGTGTCCCGTCGCTGTGGCTCACGATCAGGTCATGATCGTCCGGCGTGCGGTTACAGTCGATGAGCAGACGCGAGTAGCGCGAGCAGACCGCCGGGGCGTCCAGCCTCCGCACAACAGCCTCGAGAACCGCCCGGGCTCCGATATCCCAGCCGATATGCCGGCCCAGGGCAGCCTGGCTCAGGCCGAGATTGCGGTAGGCGACCGGCACCCGACACGAGGCGTGCTCACAGGTCAGGAGGAGTGGAAAACGCCCGTCCGGGTTGAGAATATCAAAAGCCGTGTCCGCATCCACCGTGTCTCTCCTGCTCAGGCCGGGCCAGCGTGGCGCAGACCATGTTGACAAAGGGAAATCACATCCTCTAGGGTAGAACGTCATTTGCTTAGAGCCCAGCGGTGTAAAGGGGAACCCTACTCTCTTCCTGATGAGGCGGTCATCACAGTGAACGATGATGACCTTGTTCCCCTTTGAGGAGGAAGCATGGTCCGCCGTGAAAAAAGCAACTATATCATCCAAGCCGTGATCCATGCCTTGGATGTGCTGGAACAGTTCCATGGCGATGGGGAGTTGGGCGTGACCGAGCTGAGCAAACGGCTGGAGCTGCATAAAAACAACGTTTTCCGTATTCTGGCAACCCTGGAGTCCCGTGGCTATATAGAACAGAACCGCTCGACTGAAAACTACCGCCTGGGAACACACTGCCTCCAGCTGGGCCAGACCTATATTCAGCATATGGGCCTGTTGCAACAGGCCCGGCCGATCATGACCGAGGTGGTCAAAGACTGCCGCGAGAGTGCCTATGTGGCCGTCATGCGCAAGGGGAAAGTCGTGCCGCTGGCCATAGTCGAGTCCGACCAGCCGGTTCGTATCGTCTCCCAGGTCGGCGAAAACCTGCCGCTGCACTGCACTGCGGTGGGCAAGGTGCATCTGGCGTTTGAGCCGGTCGAGGAAATCCAGCGCATCCTGTCCCATGAGCTGACCCTGCACACCCAACGGACGATTACCGACCGGCCGGTTCTGATTGAGCAGTTAGGCGTGATCGCCAGCAAGGGCTACGCGATCGATACTGGAGAATATGTGCCCGACGTGCACACCGTCGCCGTCCCGGTCAAAGACTATACGCGCACGGTTGTCGGCAGCCTGGCGGTCAGTGGTCCGGCCTATCGGCTCCCGCCCGAGCGGGCAGAACGTGAAATCATCCCGCTGGCCATCAAGGCCGGCCACGAGTTATCAAACCGTCTGGGCTATCCAAGCTAGACGATGATCTCTTCTCGATGGGAGGGGCATCATCGTCCACCTTGCCTGCCTGAACGGTGCTGCACAGCGCGAGCTGAGGAGGAAAACAGCGGTGAAGATACTTGTCACAGTCAAGCGGGTGCCCGACCCGGAAACCACGATTCGGGTCAATGCCGACAACTCCGGAATTATCACCGATAATGTAAAGTATGTGATCAACCCTTTTGACGAAATCGCCATTGAGGAAGGGCTGCGGATCAAGGAAAAAGTCAGCGGCAGTGAGGTGATCCTGGCCAGTATCGGCCACAAGGTCAACACCGAGCAGTTGCGAACCGGGCTGGCCATGGGTGCCGACCGGGCGCTGCTGGTGCTGGCCGATCAGGATCTCGATCCGCTCGGCGTGGCCCGGGTGCTGGCCACGCTGGTCGAAAGCGAGAGCCCCGACCTGGTCCTGATGGGCAAGCAGGCGATTGACGACGATTCAAACCAGGCCGGACAGATGCTGGCCGCCCTGCTCGGCTGGCCGCAGGCGACCTTTGCCTCAGAGGTCACGCTGTCCGACGATCAGCAGTCGGTCGAGGTCATCCGCGAGGTGGACGGCGGTCTGGAAACCGTCGGCTTTGGGCTGCCGGGCCTGGTCACCGCAGACCTGCGTCTCAATGAGCCACGGTACGCCTCGCTGCCGGGGATCATGAAGGCGCGCAAAAAAGAGATCAGAGAGATCCCGCTGGCTGAGCTGGGAGTGGATACCAGCCTGCGCCTCAGCGTGCAGTCCATGCAGCCGCCGGCCAAGAAAGAAGCCGGCAAGATCGTCGAGTCGGTGCAAGAACTCATCGAACTGCTGCACACCGAAGCCAAAGTACTCTAAGCACCATCACCTTTTGAGGAGCCTGTCATGGGGAATGTACTGGTCTATGCCGAAACAAAAGACGGACACCTGCCAAAGACTACGCTGATCGCCATTCAGGCCGGCAAAGAGGCGGCCGGTAAGCTCGGCGGAGACGTGCTGGTTGCGGTCCTGGGCGCCGGAGTAGAAGGCGCGGCCCAGGAAGCGGCCGGCTATGGTGCGGCCAAAGTCCTGGCCGCAGACGATCCGGCCCTGGCCCATTATCTGGCCGACGCGTATGCCGCCGCCCTCGAACAGCTGGTCAGTCGCAACGAGGTGTCGCTTCTGCTGGCCACCTCCACCGCCCAGGGCAAGGATATGCTGCCCCGGGTCGCCGCCCGGCTCAACGTCGGGATGGCCAGCGATATTGTAGGGATCAACGACGACGGCACGTTTCAGCGCCCGATGTATGCCGGCAACGCGATTGCGACAGTAGCCCTGGACGGGGCGGTGCAGGTCGTATCGGTGCGCGGCACGGCCTTTGACGCGGCCCAGCCGGGCGACCAATCACCGGTTGAAGCGGCCGATGTCAGCCTTGAGGCGGCCGACCAGCAGATGCGCTTCGTGGTCTTTAACGAGATCAAATCCGACCGGCCGACGCTGGCCGATGCGAGTATTGTCATTTCGGGCGGTCGGGGGCTCAAGTCCGGAGAGAATTTCAAAGAGTATCTGGAGCCCCTGGTTGACGCCATGGGCGCGGCCATGGGTGCCAGCCGGGCGGCGGTTGACGCTGGTTTCGTGCCCAACGACCTGCAAGTCGGTCAGACCGGCAAGGTCGTTGCGCCCGAGCTGTATTTTGCGGTCGGCATCTCCGGGGCCATTCAGCACCTGGCGGGCATGAAAGACTCCAAGGTCATCGTCTCGATCAACAAAGACCCCGAAGCCCCGATCTTCAACGTGTCCGATTACGGTCTGGTGGCCGACCTGTTTCAGGCCGTCCCCGAACTGACCGAGGAAATCAAAAAGCTGAAAGCCGAGTAGAGCTGGGGAGGGCCGGCCGGCAACCGCACGGTGAGCGGTGATGGTCGCCCCATCGGTCGGGTGCGGGGAGTGGCCCGAAGAGCGGCTTCTTGAACGGAACCGCAAGATCAGGCGCTGTTTGCGCTGTCGCCCCGCCAGGACAGCGAGAAAGGAGCCACACAGCCATGAGTGCGTTGGCCTTTGAACACCCACAAAGCCGTCATGGCACTCAAGCAGGCCGGCTTTGAGGAGGCCCAGGCCGAGGCTGTGGTCAATACCATGGGCGAGGCTCTGGGCGGCAACGTCGCCACCAAGGCTGATCTCACCGAGGTTCGTGCCGTCCTGGAAGCCGATATGGTGGCTGTAAAAGCGGATATTGAGCAGCTGCGCCTGACCACGCAGGCTGACCTCGCCGCTGTAAAAGCGGATATTGAGCAGCTGCGCAGCGAGACGAAAGCCGACCTCGCGGCCGTGCGAGCGGACATGGAAACCCTACGGGCCGACATGGCCGAGCAGTTTACCGCCCTCTACAAACAGCTGTGGATCATGGCCGTTGGCATTGTCGGCCTGACCGTCACCCTGGTCAAACTTATTCCGTAGCGGCTGGCACGGTCGGCGTGAACGGCTAGGCCCGCACGGAGAGGCGACCCACCTTAAGAAGCGCTCAGCGCTCCCCCCTGTCCACCTGCCGGGTGTGGACGGTGTGGGGCGCGAAGGTCTGGGTCAGGACGTTCAGGACCGCCTGGGGATCGGCGCTGCCGCACGAAAAAATATCCACCGCCATATACCCGTGTTCGGGAAAGGTATGAAAGGTCGCGTGGGACACGGACAGCAGAAACATGCCGGTCACACCTTGTCCGCCGTCGGCAAAGCGGTGGCTGAGCTGGTGGAGCACGCTGAAACCGGCCCCATCAAGCGCGGCGCGAAAGACGCGCACCAGCTCTCCTTCGTCTCGCAGCAGCGCCAAGTCTATGCCGTACAG
>WTHE01000373.1:0-3258 GCA_011523315.1 Candidatus Binatota bacterium | reverse complement strand
AGACGCGCACCAGCTCTCCTTCGTCTCGCAGCAGCGCCAAGTCTATGCCGTACAGATCTGCCAGCAGATGGGTGCCTATTCTGGGCATGATCGTAACCGCGTGTCCCGCTTCAGTCTGATGCCTCGTGTCTGTCGAGCTTGACGCTGGCCGCAAGTTTGTTCATCCTGAACGGTGTCTCTCGGCTAGCGCAAGGGCACGGCATGCGTCATATCTTTTCCACACTGCTTCTCGGCCCGGTGCTGATCCTCGGCCTGATCCTCGGGCCGCTCTTCGGGCTGTCGGGCTGCTCCGCTCCCCGGTCTCCACTCGACCAGCTCAAGGCTCAACTGCGCGACGCTCCCGAGTACACCATCGCCCTGGAGGATATGCGGCAGGACGGCACATTTTTTCCTGCATATTACCACAAATACAAGGTCCTGCAGGGCGAGCAGGTGTGGTCAACCGACTGGCTCGAAGTCTCAGAGGATTTCTATCGCAGGAATGAAAACTTCCTCGGCATGAGCCTGGCTTCGAAACGCGAAGGACAGGAAACCACCACCCCCCATCCGGCCGGCTATCACTACGTCGGCAATGAACAATACGGGCAGTGGCGGAGCGATAGCCGCGGCAACTCCTTCTGGGAGTTTTACGGCAAATATGCGCTGCTGAGAGACGTGCTGGGGCTGGCCGGAGGAAGCATCTTTCGCCGGGATTATGACCAGTATCGGGGCTACCAGAGCCAGAACCGGCCCTACTACGGTCCGACCGGTCGCGAGTACGGCACCAACGGCACCACCACCAGACAGCGCAACCCGAGCTTTTTTGAGCGCCGTCAAGCCCGCGAGGTGGCCAGTCAGCAACGCTTCCGCCAGAAGTTCCAAAACCGGATCGGCCGCAGCAGCGGCGCCTCGCTCCGCTCGCGCAGCTTCGGCTTCGGCAAATAAAGGTGAGCGGGATCACACACTGGAAGACATCACGCTCACCTTGCGACGACCAGGGACGCCATGACGCTTGATGGACTGATTCTGGCTCTGCTGTATCTCGTATGCGCCTACGCCTTGTTCTGGGTCGGCAAGCGGGCGTTCGATCTACTGCATCCCGCGTTTCGGGTCACAACAGAGTTGGTGGACAACGACAATGTAGCCCTGGCCCTGGCCCTGGTCGGCTATTACCTGGGGCTGGTGCTCACCATTGGTGGGGTGCTCAGCGGCCCCTCACACGGCCTGATCGAAGACATGGTCGATATCCTGCTGTACGGCCCCCTGGGCATCGTGCTGCTCAACCTCTCGACCCTGGTCAGTGACAAGTTGATTCTGTTTCAGTTCGACAACGAACGGGAAATCATCCACGACCACAATGCGGGCACCGGCATCAGCGAAGCCGGGGTGTATACCGCCACCGGTCTCATCCTGTTCGGCGCCCTGTCGGGGGAAACCGGCACGATCTGGACTGCCCTGGCCTTCTGGGGCGTGGGACAGTTGGGTCTGATTCTGACCGGGTTGATGTATGAGTGGATTACCCCCTACAGCATCCATACCGAGATTGAGCGCGATAATGTCGCAGTCGGGGTCAGCTTTGCCGGGGCGCTGATCGCCATGGGCAATATCCTGGGCTTTGCCGCCAGCGAGGAATTCTTCTCCTGGCAGCGCAATTTCCTGGCCTTTGGCAGCTATGCCCTGGTCGGTCTGGTCTTCCTGCCGGTGGTGCGTTTCGCCACCGACAAACTCCTGCTGCCCGGCACGAGCATCTCGGCCAAGCTGGTTGAACAGGACCAGCCCCATCTCGGCGTGGCCTGCCTGGAGATGTTCTCCTACGTGAGCGCGTCTTTCCTGATCATCTGGTGTGTCTAGCCTCAAGGTGGTTCATCCTGAGCTGTCGATGAGGAAGAGGGGATGAACCACCTTCTGAAGCTGTGCCTGTTTGCGACCGGCTGCGCGGGCATTGTGGCCGAGTTTGTGTTGTGCACCCTGGCCAGCTACTTCCTCGGCAATGCCACCCTGCAGTGGACGCTGCTGATGTCGCTGATGCTGTTTGCCATGGGACTGGGCAGCCGCCTGAGCCGCTCCTTCAGCACCAATCTGCTCGATACCTTTACCCTGCTCGAGTTCAGCCTGTCGGTCCTGTGCGCCAGTGCGGCGGTCGCCAGCTATGCCGTGTCCCCGTTTTTCAACAATGTCGGGTTCGTCATTTATCCCCTGGCGGCTGTCATTGGTCTGTTGATCGGCATGGAAATCCCGCTCATCACCCGCGTCAATGCCGACTACGAAGAGCTGCGGGTGAACATCTCTTCGGTCCTGGAAAAGGACTATTACGGGGCGCTGGCGGGGGGCCTGATCTTTGCCTTTGTGGCCCTGCCGTATCTCGGCCTGACCTATACGCCGATTGCCTTGGGGACGGTCAACTTTGCCGTGGCGTCCGTGTTTGTGGTCCGCTTCCGGTCTTTGTTGGCCCGCCCGCGGCTGATGTCAGGGCTGTGGGCCGGGGTCAGCCTCGGCCTGGTCGGCCTGGTCGTGGGAGCCCAACCGATTGTCCTGTTTGGCGAGCAGACGCTGTACAAAGATACTGTCGTCCTCGTCAAACAGACCCCCTACCAGCGTCTGGTCCTGACGCGCTGGCGGCAGGACTACTGGCTCTACATCAATGGCAACCAGCAGTTCAGCAGCTATGACGAGGAGCGCTATCATGAGCCCCTGGTCCACCCGGCCCTGAGCCTGGTCGGCAACAGGTGGACGATGCCGCGCACGGCCCCGGACAGGGACTGGCGTTCACCTGGTGGGCAAGAGGTTCTGATCCTGGGCGGTGGTGACGGTCTAGCGGCACGCGAGGTTCTCAAACATCCGGGCGTCACCCATCTCACCCTGGTTGACCTCGACCCGGCCATGACCGAGCTGGCGTCTTCCCACCCGATCCTCATCCAACTCAACGACAACGCCCTGCACGATCCTCGGGTCGAGATCGTACATGCCGATGCGTTCGCCTTTCTGCGGACGACTGATCGGCTGTTCGACGTCATCATCGTCGATCTGCCGGACCCCAATTCGGTCGCTCTGGCGCGGCTGTATTCGCTCAATTTCTACCGCTTGTGCAAGAAGCAGCTCAAACGGGGCGGAGCGGTGGTCACCCAGGCGACGAGTCCGTTTTTCACCCGTCGGGCGTTTGTGTGCATCGACAAGACGCTCGGGGCGGCCGGCCTGAGTACGCTGGCCTACCATACCCATATTCCGACCATGGGCGAGTGGGGGTTCGTGTTAGGCGTGGACGCCAGCCTGCTGGACGAC
>WTHE01000556.1 GCA_011523315.1 Candidatus Binatota bacterium | reverse complement strand
TGGCTGGGAGTCCTGGGAAAGGGGAAAGGGCAAATGTCAAAGGGCAAATGTCAAAGCTGGCCCGACAGGTCAGGGTTTCAGCTCCCGGAGCTGCTGTCTGAGCGATACCAACTCGTCGCGCAGCTCCTGCAGTGGACCCGACAGGGTGCCCTCGACCGCCTCTTTGACGAAATTTTCAATATACTTGCCCTGCATGTCGGTCTCGATATTGACCCGGTCGCCGGCCTTGCGGTGTTTGAGGGTCGTGACCTGGTGGGTGTGGGGAATGATCGCACAGGTGAAAGATGTCGGCTGACAGTCGAACACCGTCAGGCTGATGCCGTCCACGGCAACCGAGCCCTTTTCGACCAGATACCGACTCAGCTCACGGGGAATCTCAAACGTGTACAAAAACGAATCCCCCTCGGCCCGGATCGAGCCGACCGAGCCCAGACCGTCCACATGGCCAAAGACCAGATGGCCGGATAAACGGTCCTCGAGCCGCAGCGAGCGCTCCAGATTGACGGCTGAGCCCGGCCTGAGGTCGCCCAGATTGGTCCGTCGCAGCGACTCGGCCGAGACCTCAAAGCTCAGCTCCGCGTCTCCGATGGCCGTCACCGTCAGGCAGGTGCCGTTCACACAAATACTTTCCCCAAGACCGACCTCAGCCGTGGGCAGCTCGCTCGACAGGCTGAGCCGAACGCCCTCGGCGATGTCGTCAATCCGGGTAATCGTGCCACTGGTTTCAATGATGCCGCTGAACATCCCTCGTCCCTGTGTATGTTTTCAGTTTTGCCATTTGCCCTTTGCCATTTGCCTTTTGACTTGTCCTGTCCTCTCACCCCGCAGCCTGGACACTCGGCCGCTCTTGCAGCCGCGTGAGCCACGCCTCGACCCTGGGGTGGGGGACGGCAACCTTGAGCAGGGGAAACAGCAGCGACCACGACACATACGGGATGTCGGCCAGGCTGAAGCCCGAGGCCAACAGATAGTCCTGTTCGCCCAACTCCTGGTCGAGTTTGTCAAAGCAGGCCCGGAGGTCGGTCGTGGCCTGGCTGACCACCGCCTCATCCGGGCTGCCGCCCTGCATCGGCTTGAAGATGAGTTCTCCGGCCAGGCGGGCAATGGCGCCTTCGTACGGATTGTCGGCGTAGTGCATGAGAACCCGCGCCCGGGCGCGCTGGCCCGGCGCAGAGGGTAGCAGGGGCGGGTTCGGGTAGGTGTCGTTCAGGTATTCCATGATAATCGTCGATTCGTACACCGTGGTCCCGTTGTCCTGGAGCGCCGGCACCTTGCCGTAGGGATTGATGGCCAGATAGTCGGGCGTGTTTTGCTCACCTTTGGTGATATCAATGTTCACCTTTTCGTAGGCCAGGCCCTTTTCGGCCAGCACGATGCGGACCTTGCGAACCCGTGGAGACATGGGAAAATCGTACAGCTTGATGGTGTTGGGCATCGACGCCTCCTTAGCGTTGTTGCGAACGGGTGTTCCTGAGCGGTCCTTGGCGTCCGGGCGTGTCCTTGCGGTTTGATCGGGCGCGCCGGACAAAGGCTCGGCCCGTCTGCTTGATCCGGGTGTACAGCCGGTCGGCCCAGTGAAATTCCGAACTCAGCAGCCCCAGGCCGAGAATAAGCACGACAATGCCGGGGCCCGGAATGCCCGGCAGACTGAGCACAATGCCGGCCACGACGAGCGCACCCCCGCCGACCACACGACACGCCCGCCACAGAAGAGTACGCGCCCGACGGATCATAGCACCGCACTCAATTTAGACATCATCGCCGATCTTCCCGCTCCGAGCTTTTTCGACGCTTTCCTCGAACTGCGACCCAAGATCAACCCCCATCTCCCTGGCCCGCTTCTTGGCCCACAGGCCGACGTTGCGAGAGTCGCGGTAAAAGGATTCGTCGCGCGCGGCACCGGTATCAAAGTCCTGGAGGCGACTGGCCTCGCTCTGATGGTAGGCAAAACGGGACGGGATGCGCCTGAGCCGGGGTTCGCCACACCACCGGCATGTCCGTTCTCCGGCCTCGGCCTCGGCCAGGCTGAGGAAGAGCAGACTCTGGGTTTTCTGACACGCCTGACAGTGATAGTCGTAAATCGGCATAGGCTTTTCCCCTATCATACCTGACACGCCGGTGCTATAAGAAATCCGTCACGCCCCGTCAACGAAAACCCCTCGCCCGGTGTCGGTGCCCATATGATTCCGATTGGGTCAACGATTCCTTTGCAGCGCACGCCGTGGGTCACCTTCGTCGTGATGGCAGCCTGCGTCGGTCTGTTCGGCTTTGAATTATACCAGCAGTACACCGGCCGTGACCTGGCTGCGTTTTTTGCCCACTATGGCTGGGTGCCGGCCCAGTTCTCTGAGGCTGTCGGGCAGGGCCGGCTGCCGCGTCTGTTGCCCCTCCTGAGCAGCATTTTCTTGCACGGTGGCTGGACCCATTTGATCGGCAACCTGTTTTTTCTGTACGTCTTCGGCCGGCATGTTGAGGATCGTCTGGGCGCTGGCTGCTACGTGCTCTTTTTCTGCTTCGGCGGGGTAGCGGCCATGCTGGTCCAGACCTATGTCGCGCCCTTTTCGACCGTCCCGATGATCGGCGCCAGTGGCGCTATCGCCGCCGTGGCCGGCGCCCACTGTGTCCTGTACCCGACGGCTCGGATTCTGACCTGTATTCCGATTCCTTTTTTCTTTCGGGTTGTTCGGGTGCCGACCGTTGGCTATCTGCTGGTCTGGCTGGTCTTGCTGTTCGTGTCTGAGTGGTATCTCGCCGCCCGCAGCGAACAGCTGATGACGTGGCGGGCGCATCTGGGCGGCTTTGTGGCCGGGGTCATCTTTGGCCCGCTGTCTGTGGCTATCCGGCGGCGGCGGACGCGCAAGAAACGGATGTGGCGGTCGGACTCGCCTCTCATCGTGGAGAACTCGCGGTCTGGCCGGCCGTAGGCCCTGGCGGCAGGGTGACATGCAGGTAGACGGACACGGCCACATAGTAAACCGGGTAGAACAGCGACCCTCCCAGAAGCCAGGGGTGTGGCGCTGGCAGCTGCCAGATCAGGACGACGACCAGGGCGGCCCACACCACCCCGAGTCCGTTGCTCAGGCGGCGCAACGGCACGGTGCGGGAGGGATACACATACCGGATGGGGACAAAGACGAGGACAACGCACAGGCCCACCACGCCGGCGTTCAGCCAGGCCGGCGTGTGAGCGGCGTACAGGTAGAAGACCACGATATTCCAGTACGACGGAAACCCGGTAAAGAAGAAGTCGGCCGTTTTGGCCTCGGCCTGACAGAAGCCGTAGCCGCTGGCCATGAGCATGAGGCCGGCAAACAGCAGACTCGTTGAGGCCGGCATGAGCTGGAAGTGGTACACAAACACGGCCGGCACGAAGACGAAGGTGAGATAATCGACCAGGTCGTCAAGTTTGCTCCCGTCGAACCACGGCGCGAGCTGTTTCACCCGTGCGGCCCGGGCCAGGGTGCCGTCTGTCGCATCGATCAACACCGCGACCGCCAGCCACCCGAAGGCGCTCCGCGCCTGCCCGTTCACGGTCGCCCGCAGGGCCAGAAAGCCGGCCACAAAGCCCAAGGCCGTATAAGCGTGGACCGCCCATACGGCGGCGTATTGGGGGGCCGAGAACCCAGGCTCCTTACCCGAGCCGTTGGGGACTGAGGCTTGGCTCATATAAAATCTGGATCCGGTTGCCGTCCGGGTCGGCGCAATACAGGGACCGGCTGCCGTCCCGGTGGGTGCGCGGCGCGGCAAGGATGGGGATCTGCCGGGCGTTCAGCACCTCGGCCGCCCGGTCTACATCGCTCGGAAGGGCCACCACGAAACCAAAATGGTCGAGCCGCTGGCCGGCGGCGGACGGACCGGACGCGGCCCGGTGCAGAGCCAGATTGTCGCAGCCGGACGACAGGTAGGCGTTCTGGTCGTCGGGCTGCCAGACGACCCGCATACCGAACAGCCCGGTGTAGAAGGCGATCGAGGTCGCCACATCGGCAACGTTGAGGGCCACATGGCGCAGCCCCGTGGTGGGAATGGCTGGCGTTGACATCGTCCTGCTCCCCCTTGCCGCTCAGCGTTTTTTCAGCAGCAGGTAGAGTTCGCCCTGCTCGGCCATGTAGCCGGCTTCGACCTGGGCGCCACTGCCCCAGAAGATATCGACCCGCCCCGGCCCGCTGATCGCGGCGCCGGTATCCTGGAGCAGCACGAAACGGGAAAAGGGCTGCCAGGCAACTGTCTGGTGCTGCCCGACACGGGGGCGCCTGGTGCGGATAAAGCCGAGCGCGCCGAGCGGATAGACCTTGGGGTCGATGGCAATCGAACGCCCGGCGGTCAGCGGGCTGCCCAGGCTGCCGCGCGGCTCACCCCGGCTGGGTCGGAAAAAAACATAGCGCCGATTCTGAAAAAAGATCGTCCGCTGTTCGTCGGGATGGGTATGCAGGTAGTGCTGGATCGCCGGCGAAGAGGTCCGTCCGGGTTGGAGTTTGCCGTGTTGCTTCAGCCATTTGCCGATACTGGTATAGGGGTGTCCGTTCGTTCCGGCATAGCCGACCCGCAGGCGCGAGCCGTCCGTCAGCGCAATCTGTCCGGAGCCCTGGATATGCAGAAAGAACACGGCGACCGGATCGTCCAGCCAGGCAATCTCATAGCCCCGCTTGGCCAGTGCAGCCTGCCCATCGATCTCGGCCCGGGTGAAATAGGGTACGAACCGGCCCCTGACCCGGCGACCGATGCGCCGCTCGTCCGTATCCGAGGCGGGGGCGAGTTCGACCAGATCGTCGGGCAGACGGTAGATGGGATAGCGATAGCGCCGGGTGCGGACCCGACTGCCCCTGAGCAGCGGCTCGTGATAGCCGGTAAACAGGGCCGGCGCGGTGGCGCGATAGAGGTGAAAGTCGCGCTGCACCGCGCCGGCCAGATCCTCCTCGGTTTCCAGCAGGGTGTAGAAGTGGCGCAGGCTGTCACGAACACGGGCCAGACTCAGCTGCTGGGAGCCGAAGACCACGGATTCGGTGTCAGGTCTGGGACGCAGGGCGGTCAGGCTGCGTCTGACCGCATACTTGAGAGAGGTCCGGCTGAGGTCGTCGTACAGGGCTGGCGCGGTGTGGGGAGTGAGGCGGACGAGCGTGGGCGAGGCGGCGTGGAGGGGAGGGGGGAGGAAGACAAGACAAGTCAAAAGGCAAAAGGCAAATGGCAAATGGCAAAAGTAAGACCCACCCAACCCGCTCCACATCCACATCCACATCCGCATCCTCATGGTTCATCCCTCTTTCACTGATAGCCTGCGCGTGCCGCCTGGACCGCCGTGCCGGGCTGGCACGGATGGCCGTGTTGGGCCAAAACCGCCTCCAGCGATTCCAACAGCAGCAGGACGTTTGCCTGCGAACTGGACTCTCCCATCAGGCCAATCCGCCACACCTTGCCCGCAAACTCGCCCAGCCCGGCGCCGATCTCGATATTATACTCATTCAGCAGGGCGCTGCGTACCGCTGCCTCGTCAATTCCGTCGGGGACGCTGACGCTGTTGAGCATCCACAAGCGGTGGCCCTCCTGGGCGACGAGTTCGATGCCCAGGGCTTTGAGTCCGGCCGCCAGAGCCTCGTGGTTACGCTTGTGGCGGGCGTGGCGGGCGGCCAGCCCTTCTTCTTTGACCAGGCTCAGGGCTTCACATAGGGCATAGGTCATCGAGATCGGGGCGGTATGGTGATAGACCCGCTTGGCCTGGCCTTCGTCCCAGTAATTGCCCAGCAGGCTGACATCGAGATACCAGCTCTGGACCCGCGAGCTACGCCGGCCGATGACATCCAGCGCGGCCTGACCGAAGGTAATCGGGGACAGCCCCGGCGGACAGCTCAGGCACTTCTGGGTGCCGCTATAGCAGGCGTCAATGCCCCAGTTGTCGATCTCAAGCGGACAGCCGCCCAGCGAGGTGACGGCGTCCACCACAAACAGGGCGCCGGCCTGGTGAATGGGGGCGGCCATGTCTTCGAGCGGCTGCCAGGCGCCGGTTGAGGTTTCGGCGTGGACCAGGGCGACACACTTGGGTCGCCGGCATCGGTCCAGCGCCTCCTGGACCTGCTCGGGGGTGAAGACGCGGCCCCACTCGGCACGCATCTCGACCGGGCTGGCGCCGCAGCGCTTGGCCACCTCGACCATGCGTGTACCAAAGACGCCGTTGACCCCAATGACGACCTCGTCTCCGGGTTCAATCAGGTTGGCCAGACAGGTTTCCATGCCCGCGCTGCCGGTGCCGGAGATGGGCAGGGTCATTTTGTTCCGGGTCTGAAACACGAACCGCAGCAGCTCTTGGGTCCGATCCATCAGTTCGACGAACGTGGGATCGAGGTGACCGACCAAGGGGGTGGACATTGCTTGCAGAACGCGCGGATGGACGTTGCTCGGACCCGGACCGAGCAGGACCCGTTGCGGAATGGACAGGTCACCAACGCTTGCCATGTATGCTCCCCTCGTCGCTCAATGTAAGACTCGGTAGCCTAGCACGGACGGCTGGGGGGGAAAAGCCGCCGCCCTGCCGAACGGCAGAGCGCAGCGCTCGTCTTTACAGACACCAACCCGCTTTTTTGCTACAAGAGCAGCTGACAACAGAGAGCCGCAAAGGAGGTCGAACGATGCCGCTTCTCAACGGAACCGAACTCGATTTGTTGCCCACCATGGGGGTGGGATCGTACGCCTCACCGGGCTGGCTGACCGCCATGCGTCGGGCGCTGCGGGCCGGGACGGCCGGACCGGCGGATCTGGAAGAGGCCATTCTCGACGCGGTCAGGGTTGCGGTGTGTGACCAGGAGGACGCCGGGCTCGATATTCTGAGCGATGGCGAAATCCGCCGCCAGCGTTTCCTGTGGAATGTGGTCGAAAAGCTGTCCGGCCTCAGCGTGGTGCCCGCCCAGCGCAAACTGGGGGTGATGAGCTATGACAGCGCGCCGCGTTTTGAGACGGTCGAGCGGGTCGGCGCGCCCGAGGGCTTCGGCCTGGTCCAGGAGTATACGGATGTCCGCAAGCTGACCCGCAAGCCAATCAAGGTGTGCTGCCCGGGACCGCTGACGATTGTCATGCCGATCACCCCCAAGGGCGGCTACGACGGCGACTATCTGCCGCTGCTGTACGATCTGGCCGAGCTGGTGAACCGCGAACTCAAACAGGTCGTGGCCGCCGGCGCGACGTTCATTCAGATTGACGAGCCCCCGGCGGTGGGACGCACGCCGGTGCTGCCGGTTGAAGAAACGGGCGCCCTGTTCAACAAGGCGGTGGAGGGCCTGGAGGCCAAAATCGCGCTGCATATCTGCTTTGGCAATAATCAGGGCCGGCCGGCCATGAAACGCACCTACCGCCCGCTCTTTCCGGGTATTCTGGAGGCCAAGGCCGAGCAGATTGCTCTGGAGTTCTCGAATCGGGAAATGTCGGAAGTCGAGCTGTGGAGCGAGTTTGGTGGCGAGCGGGAGCTGGCCGCCGGGGTGATCGACGTGAAGTCGATGTATCTGGAGACGCCCGAAGACGTGGCCGAGCGGATTCGGACGGTGTTGCAGCACGTCGATCCCGACAAACTGTACCTGACCTGTGACTGTGGCTTTTCGGCCTCGTCGCGCGGACTGGCTCGGGCCAAGCTGCACGCCCTGGTTGCCGGGGCCAGGATCGTCCGCCAGGAGTTGCAGGGCGGCTGAGCGCTGCCTCCTCGTCTCGCGATTCGTTGTATGAAGGTAAGGGAGGTCATTCGACTGCTTGAGGTTGACGGCTGGTATCAAGTGCGGGTGCGCGGCAGCCATCGGCAGTTCAAGCATCCGACGAAACGTGGTTTGGTGACAGTGCCTGGACATCCAGGCGATGATCTTGCCATTGGCACCCTCAACAACGTACTGAGACAGGCGGAGTTGAAGAAATGAAATATCTTATTGTTGTAGAGAAAACCGAAACCGGCTTCTCGGCATACTCCCCGGATGTGCCGGGTTGCGTGTCCACGGGTCGGACCGAGGAAGAGACCGAGGCCAATATGAAGGAGGCGATTGAGTTTCACGTCGATGGCCTCAAGCAGGAAGGTCTGCCTGTCCCTCGACCATCCACGAAATCAATCTATGTGGAGGTCGCAGCATAATCGCCGGTACAATCTGATGCCGGCTGCTCCTGGGAAATGGGAACCTGGGTTCAAGCGGAGACGTAGATGAATAAGAGAAAACGGACGAAGATCGTTCACGAAGGAAACTACGTTGCTGAAGTGGACGTTGAGCTACTGGAAGAGCCTGAAGGCTGGGCACCATACCTTTCTCTTGAAGACGCGTATCGTCTCGACGATGTACGGGAGGCTCTTCGTCGAGGCGACGTGAAGACCGCTGCAAGATATTCGCGCGTGTTCAGTCTCACGCCTGTCGCTGTGTAGAGCCGAGAGATAATAGACTGTTGGCTACTGACAAGATCGTCTGGGGAGGCAGCGATGAAGCAGAACTTGAGTGACCCAGTGATTGACGAACTCCGGGAAGTGCGACACCGTATTTCGGCACGCTTTGAGCATGATCCTGCGCGAATGGTAGCCTTCTACATAGAGCAGCAAAAGCAGTATCAGGATCGGCTGATCGAAACCGCAAAGAGCATTGAGCGCGACGAACAGCCGGCCGCCTAACGGGAGACTCTTCGTCGGGCTGACGCGAAGACCGCTGCAAACGACCATCAACGAAATCGGCATATGTGGAGATCACTGCCCGGAAAATCCCCCTCAATCCCCCTTTGGCAAGGGACCTACATACTTGACGCACTAAGCGCCCGCTGTTGTTCTCGGGGCCTAAA
>WTHE01000249.1 GCA_011523315.1 Candidatus Binatota bacterium | reverse complement strand
TTGGTCACAAATCCCGCAACCGCAACTTGATTGAAGTGAGCGGCGGTAATCGGGGCGGTGCCGAGGATCGCACAGCCGGACACCGCACCGGACACGAGCCCCCACCGCCACACCCGGCCCGGCCACGGCTGAAGCTGAAACAGTCGGTCGGCGCTGAATTTTTCCCACCACCCAGACAGGCGACTCAGGCCGGCAAAAATGGCCAGCACGGCCACAAACGAGAGCTGAAACGACACCTCAAACACCGCCCCCGGCCAGATCACCGAGATCAGCAGGGCGGCCAGGGCGAGGCTGCGATAGACTTCGTGCTGACGTCCGATCAGAATCGAGCCCAGATAGACCAGGACCATGACAACCGCCCGCCAGGTTGCCACCCGCCCCCCGGCCAGACCGGCGTACAACAGCACCGACGGGATGGCGAGCAGGGCCGCCAGCCTGGGCATGGTCCAGCTCAGCAAAAGACGCCGACTGCGGCCCAGCAGCCACCACCACGCGCTGTAGGCTGCCGCCGCGACGATCCCGATATGCAGACCGGAAATCGCCAACACATGGGCTACCCCGGCCCGGGCAAAGGCGTCTTGAAGACTGCGGTCTATGCCGCTCCTGTCGCCGATGATGAGGGCGCGCAGGATGGCTGCGTTGTGGCGGGCCAGATGGGTGTCAAAGAAGGCCCCAATCCTGCGTCGGATCTGCTCAAGCCAGTGCCGAATCGAACTCCCGCGCGTACCGATTTTCTCAATCTCGTCGTCATTCCAGACGAAAGCGGTGACATAGATGCTGCGGCGGGCCAGATAGCCCTCATGGTCAAAGCTGCCCGGGGTGCGGAAGTTGCGCGGCGCACGCAGCCGCACCGGCAGGCGGACGACATCGCCATACTGCCAGGCGCCGGACGGGAACCGGACGCTGACCAGCACCCGTCCAACGGCTGGCCGAGCCTCATCCTGAACGTCGCGTTGCATCACGGCGAGATACAGGCGGGTCCGATGGGGCAGGCGTTCCGGCTCCCGGTACAGCCAACCCTCAAGCACGGTTTTTTGTGGCAGGCTGAGACGACCCACATGCTCGTCCGGCAGAGACGGCTCAAGAACACGCAACAGGGAAAGATGACCGGCGGCAAGGCTCAGCACGAGACACCCGACCAGCCCGGCCGACCGGGGTCCGGCCCAGACCCAGGCCACACCCACCAGACAGGTCGCCAGTCCGACCAGCCACCAGCCCGACCAGCCCCAGCCGACCCAGGCCTGACCCAGCAGACAGGCCAGACTCAGTCCGATCAGCAGACGGCGGGACAGGTCTTGCGCGGCAGGCCTGAGCGTCACCCGCCCGCCCGGCTCGCGTCCGTGTCCGTCGCCGGCGAGGAATCCACATGACGCACGATGGTGTCGGCCAGCGCAGAGGTGATGCCCGGCACCTGGGCGAGTTCCTCACGGCTGGCTGCGCGGACCCGTTTCACACTGCCAAAGTGGCGCAGCAGGGCCTTGCGCCGGCTGGGACCAATGCCCGGGATGGCGTCGAGCGACGAACTCAGCCGCTCCTTGGCCCGCAGCTGACGGTGATAGCTGATCGCAAACCGGTGAGCCTCGTCCCGGACGCGCTGGAGCAGGAACAGCGCGCTGGAGTTTTGCTTGAGCACAATCGGGTTTTTGCGGCCCGGCACGAACACGCGCTCGGCCGACCGGTCCACTTCTTCGCTGAACGGGTCGCGCTTGGTCCGCATCTTGGCCAGGCCGATCAGATCGACCTGATCGATGGCCAGCTCCTTGAACACCGTGACGGCAACGCCGAGCTGGCCTTTGCCGCCGTCGACCATCAGCAGGTCGGGCAGGTCATTGTCGGCCACGGCGCGCGTGTAACGGCGGGTCAGGACCTCGTACATCATGGCGAAATCATCCGCCCCATCCACGGTCTTAATCCGAAAACGGCGGTAGCGGCTCTTGTCCGGCTCGCCCTCGTCAAACACGACCAGGGAGCCAACGGCCAGATTGCCCTGAATGTTGGAGATGTCGAAACACTCGATGCGCTTGGGAGCGGTCCGCAGCCGCAAGCCGGCCCGCAGGCCCTCGAGCGCCTGTTCGCGTTGGTCACTGCCCCGGCGTTTTTCCACAAAGCTGTGCCGGGCGTTCTCGACGGCCATCTTGACCAGGCGCAGCTTTGCCCCCCGCTGGGGACACACCAGCTCGACCTTCTTGCCCTTGCGCTCGGCCAGCAGCTCGGACCGCACTGCGGCGTCTTCGAGCCGTAGCGGCAGCACGATCTCATCCGGCACAAACCGCCCGCCCTGATAAAACTGGGTCAGCAGTTCGGATACGACTTGTTCGTCCGGAAACTCGTTGTCGTCAAAGCTGTAGCCGAGGTTGCCGACCAGCTTGCCGGCCCGCACAAACAGCACCTGGCCCTCGATCAGGCCGCCCTCGCGGTACAGGCCGAACACGTCCTGGTCGTTACCCAGGGGGGCGGCGACCTGCTGTTTTTCGGTGGTCCGGGTAATGGCCTGAATCTGATCCCGCAGGCGGGCGGCCGCCTCGTAGCGCAGGTCTGCGGCCGCCTCGTTCATGCGGACGGTCAGCTGCTGGACCAGCTGGGTATTCTTGCCTTCGAGGAGCATTTGCGCGCCCCTGAGCTGGCGTTGGTATTCGTCCGGCTCAACCGGCAGCGCGCACGGCCCCAGGCAGCGTTTGATCTGGTATTCGAGGCAGGGGCGGGTCCGGTTGCGGAAGACCGTGTCGGAACAGGTCCGCAGGGGGAACACCTTGCGAATGATCTCCAGGGTGTCCTGTACCGCGCTGCTGGAATGAAAAGGCCCCAGATATTTGCTGCCGTCCTTGACCACCTGACGTGTCAGGAGCACGCGCGGCCAGGCGTCCTGGCCGGTAATCTTGACGTGCCAGTAGCCGGTATTGTTTTTGAGCTGGATATTGTAGCGGGGTTTATACTGTTTGATCAGCGTGTCTTCGAGCAGCAGGGCTTCTTTTTCGCTGTGGGTCACCACAACTTCCATATCGACCAGCTGGGCCAGCAAAAAGCGGATCTGGGGCCGCCCATCCCCGCCCCGGGCGTACTGCCGAACGCGGGCGCGGAGATTTTTGGCCTTGCCGACATAGATGACCTGAGCGTGCGCGTCCTTGAACAGGTACACCCCGGGCTGCGTCGGCAGGGTGGCCAGCTTGGTGGCAAAGTCGCCCGCCTGCCCGGACGCGGACGGCGCCTGTTTGTCCTCGGTATTCATGGCGTATTCTGGCCGTGTAGCCCGCTGCGTCTGGGTCGTCGGCGACCGGCAAGCCGGCCGACTCCTCCCCTTTTCGTGCCGCAACGTCAATGGTATGAGAGCACGGAACGCGCATCAAGGGAAACGCTGAGTTTTTCCTGATGAAGATGCCGGCAGTGTATTGATGGAGGACATAGGATGAATCACTGGAAACCAATCGCAGGGCTTCTGTTCGGTATCGGTCTCATGTTTCTGGCCGCCTGCCAGGAAGAAGAGCCGCCGCCCGAGCCGAGGCCGCTGAGCCCCTTGGCGGCGTGTCGGAGCGAGTGTCGGTCGGCCTCGGAGCAGCTCAATCAGGAATGTATCGACAGACTGCGCGCCCAGGAGGCGTTTGACCGGCTGAGCGAGTGCGGCACCCAGGCCGACGAGTACTCAAACCAGTGCCGGGCCGAGTGCGACGCCAAACACGCGGGATCATAACGCCGCCGGGCGGGCCTCATCCCCGCCCCTGCCGTATATGCAGATCAGAGTTTGATGAGCTGCGCGAGGCCGTCAAAGGTCGCGTCCCCAATACCGGGAACCTGCTTGAGATCCTCCAGTGACTCGAACGCGCCGTTCTCCTGGCGGTAGTCCACAATGGCCTGGGCCTTGACCTCACCAATACCGGGCAGCGCTTGCAGTTCTTCGGCACTCGCGGTGTTGATGCTGACCGGCGCGGACGCGGCTTCGGCCTGAGCCGCCTGCTCGGAGCCTGCCTGGGCATACCGATGATGGTCGGCCAACGCGCCGCCCAGGGGTGCCATCAGCAGGGTCAGGGCCACGACATATTTCACACACTTTGCCATACCAGTGCCTCCTCGGTGCTGTATTCGGGCGTTGTGTCGTCGCACTGCTCATATCGCATTCACTCTGTTTGTCAACACTGTATACAACCTATTTGTCAACACGCCATACGACCGCCCCGCTCCTCGTTGACCGCCCCCGGCAAAACCGATACGAAGTGGGCACATGTCTTGATGAAGGAGACTCGTCTGCCATGGCTACACTGATCACAATCGACTGCATTAACTGTGGAGCCTGCGAGCCGGAGTGCCCCAATACCGCCATCTACCAGGGCGGTGTGGACTGGGAACTCGGGGACGCCACGTCGCCAGCCATCTCGGAAGATATTTTCTATATCGTGCCCCAGAAGTGTACCGAGTGCGTGGGGTTTTATGAGCAGGAAGCCTGTGCTGCGGTCTGCCCGGTCGACTGCTGCATTCCCGACCCGGACATCCCGGAGACCGAAGATGTCCTGATTGCGCGCGCCAAAGAGCTGCACCCGGACGAGAGCTTTGAGGGCGACTTCCCGTCCCGGTTCAAGGTCGGTGGGGAAGAAGCCCCGGCTGAACCGGCTGAATCCGCCGACGCTCCCGCCCCACAGGCCAACGGCGCGGCCGAACCGGTCCCGGTCGCGGCTCCTGCACCGGCGGCACCAGCGGCCGTCGCCCCAAAACCAGCGGCCGTCCCCGTGCCCAAAAGAGAGCTGCGCGAGCGCCTCTTTCCCGGTGAGCTGGCCGAGAGCTATGAAGCCGCCCTGTCCCGGATAGCCCCGGTTCGGGCGAATATCGGGCTCGGCTCTGTCGTTGCTCTCCTGCAACCGCTGCTTGGCGCACTGCCCGCTTCGACCAAAAACTCCCTGGAAGAAGCCCTGGATGACCCGCGCTACTTCAGCGCCGCCTCGTCCACCGGCATGAACGTCCTGCTGAACATGACGCTGTATCCGATCCTGTGTCTGGCCGCCTATACCGCGATGGGTGGCGAGTTGTTCAGCCAGCAGGCCAACGCGAGTATTTTTATCGGCCTGCTGATCGCCTCGGGCGAAACCGTCGTCCGCCTGCGGGAAGCCCTGTTTCAAGGCATGTCCAGCGATGAGGCACGCTTCCGCGGCGCACCCTACGGCCTGGCCCTGGCGCCTCTGACCGCACCGTTTCTCGGCATGCGCGCCAAGCGTTCACAAGAACAGGGCGCCATCCCGGTCGAGGGCTATTACAGCGGCGAGTTTGACGAAAAGACAGAGCGCTCGCGCCGCTATGGCGAGGCGTATAGCGTTGAAACCGAGAACAATGCCTACCTGTTGCGCCTGGAGTTTCCGCGCCGCGTGCCGGTCTCTGCCAGGAAACGCGAACTGGGCATTGGCGATGACATGCCCGACTACGAGTACGAGCTGTCCCTGCAGGAAGATCACTTTCTGGTCAAGGGCAGTGTGACCGAACCCGATATCCGGCAATTGGCGGCCGTCTCGCCCGCTTTTCCGCCCGATTTCACCAAGCGCATTCCGTTCGACCGTCCGGTCTCCAGCTTCAAGCACCGCTATCGGGACAAGACCCTCGAAGTGATCCTGTTTCAACGCTAGCGCGGGTCTGGGATGAGCGCGGTGTGAACGCCAAAGACACGGCTCGGTGCAGGCGCGAAACAGTTGTACTCCGCGCCGGCACCGAGGCAGACCTGCCGGCCATCCTCGACATCGAACGCGCCAGCTATCCGACCGCCTGGACGCGGACCGCTTTTGTCCACGAACTCCACAACCAGCACGGGCGTTTTGTGGTTGCCGAGCAGTACGGCCACGTTGTCGGCTATGTGTGCAGCTGGCTGATTATTGACGAGGTCCATATCCTGAACATTGCCGTCCAGCCCGCGTGTCGCCGGCACGGGATTGGCCACGCCCTGCTGAGCCGGATCCTGGTCCAGGCCGGCCAGGCCGGAGCCCGCACGGCAAACCTTGAGGTCCGCCGCAGTAACCGCGCCGCGATTCGGCTGTACCAACAGTTCGGCTTTGAGACGGTTAGCGTGCGGCGTGGGTATTATGCCGACGGCGAAGACGGGCTGCTCATGGTGAGAGCGATTGAAAAAGCGGGACAAACCCCGTAAGCAGGACAGCATGCCCCAACGGCGCGTGTTTGTGACCGATGCGTTTGGCGTGTTGCAAGACGCCTGCGTTGCCGCCGTCCAAGCCGTCCAGACGGCCCAGTCCCTCAGCCCCCTGACCATCCTCGTGCCGCACGATTCCCTGGCCGAACACCTGCGCCAGGCCATTGCCCGAGCCGGACGCGGCCATCTTGGCGTGCGATTTTTTACTCTAACCGATTTTGCCCGCGAGTGTGCCGAAGACCGCCTGGCCCGACACGGCTGGCGGCCGCTGCCACGCCTGGCGGCTCCGCTGATCATGAAACACCTGCTCGCCCAACTCGGGCCCGAGCACCTGTTCGGTGGTCTGGCCGACCAGCCCGGCTTCCCCGCCAGTGTGCTGACCACCCTGGCCGAGTGTAAAGACGCCGACATCTCCGCAGACCATTTGCAGACCTTTGTGCCCCGGGCTCGGCTGACCGGCGCCTACCGCGCTAAGATTGAAAGTCTCGCCACGCTGTATCAGCGGTACCAGCGCTTTCTCACCGAGCGGCGGCTGTACGACGAGCAGGACCTGCTGGACCAGGCCGCGCGTGAGTGTGATGCCCCGCCCGGTGCCGTGTTCGTCTACGGGTTTTACGACTTCAGCCCGCTCCAGCGGCGGCTGATTGCGGCCGCCCTGCAAGACCGTGACGGCCTGGTATTCTTTCCCTGGCGGGCGGGCCAGGCGTATGCCTATGCCACGCCGACGCTGAGCTGGCTGCGCAGCCTGGGCCTGACCTATACCCCGCTGGCCCGGGCGGCCGAGTCGGAGCTGTCGCGGCTCCACCAGTCCCTTTTTGAAGAAGCGCTGCCTCGTGTCGCCTTGGCTGGCGCTGTTCCCCCTTCCGTCCGCTGCCTGGCCGCGCCGAGTGACAGCCGTGAGGCGCGTGAGATCAGTCGGACGGTGTTGTCTCTTGTCCGTGATCACCAGCTGCGTTTTTCCGAAATTGGCATCGTCCTGCGCGACCCGGACCGCTACGGTCGCCTGCTGACCGAGACCTTCGATAATCTGGACATCCCGAGTTGGCTGTCCAGCGGTCTGCCGTTGCTCCACACCGCAGCCGGCCAAGCCCTGCACCTGCTGTGCCGCATGCTGGTTGAAGACTACGCGCCGGACCGGGTGTTTGAGTTCCTGACCGTTAGCCGGCCGCCCGGTACGACGGCTCGGTACGCCCAGCTCGACCGCTGGCAGGCTCTGGTCCGGCAGGCAGGGATTGTGGGCGGTGTCAGCGCCTGGCAAGACGGTCTGGCCCGGATTGAAACAGCCTGCCGAGCCGCAGCCCGCTCCTCGGACCACGCTGCGGCCGAGCTGTCCGTTGTGCAGGCGTGCCGGGCCTTTATGCGGGGACTGTTGGCCGCAGCCGAGCAGCGGCCGAGCCAGCTGAGCTGGCGCGCCTGGGCAGACTACAGCCTGCGACTGTACCGGAGCTATAGCAGCCCAACGTCGCAGACCGACCAAGTCGAAGCGCTTGTGCTGGAGTTGGCCCAGCTCGATCTTACCCGCAGCCACCAGCCGAGCGCCGAGGCGGGTGAGCCAAACCGCTTCAACATGTCCAGCCCAAGCCTCGAAGACTGGGCCACAGCCGTCAGCCAGGCCCTGGCTACACCCCACCCCACGGGACACACCGACGGTGTTTTCATCGGCGATCTGGCCGCCGCTCGTGGCCGGCGTTTCCGGGCGGTCATTATTCCCGGCCTGCTTGACGGAGGCTTTCCGCGCAGCGTTCGCCAAGACCCGCTGTTGCTCGACGCCGAACGCCAGCACCTGGCCGAAACGCTCGGTTGCGAGTTGGCCCAGCGCGGGCAGCGGAACGAGGAGGAACGTCTGCTCTTCTGCTTGGCCACCCAGACTGCGGTTGAGCACCTCATTCTGAGCTACCCCAGCCACGACCAGTCGAGCGGTCGGCCGCAGCTGCCGTCCTGGTATCTGCTGCGCGTTCTTGAGGCGCTGCGGGGCCGGGTGCAGACCTTTGCCGATCTCGAAGCCTGGAGTCAGCGCGTCCCGCTGGCGCCGGTGTATGCCGGACCCGTTCAGCAGGCTCAGGATTGCCTCGAGTTCCACCTGGCAACGCTGGAACAGGCGCTGGCCGGCGGCGATATGGCCACCCTGGGCTATCTGCCACTCGCCATGCCCGCCTTTTCCGCAGCCCGGCAGGCGGTCGGCCAACGCCTGGACAGCCCAGGCCTGACCGCCTTTGACGGCCTGCTCGAAGCTGCCCAGGCCAGACACCGCTTGCGTCAGCTCTTTCCGACCGGGGTGTGCGTCTCGCCGAGCGCTCTCGAAACCTACGCCCGGTGTCCCTTCCAGTACTTCCTCAGTCAGGTGCTGGGCCTGACTCCGAGGGATGAGACTGAAGGGCTGGCGAGCCTCAGTCCCCGCCAGCGCGGGCTGCTGCTGCACGCCATCGTATCCGACTTCTTCTCCCAGCTGCGGAGGGCCGGGCAACTTCCCGTGCACGGCCAAGACCCCCAGCTTTTGATCCAACGGCTGATGCATATTGCGGACACGCATTTCAGCCGCTTTGCCGACAGCCAGCCTACTGGCCCGTCTCTGATGTGGGAGCTGGAACAGGAACGTCTGCGTGAACGTTTGATGCGCCTGGTGTACTACGAGCTCGGGGACCAGTGGGAATTCGTGCCCCGGGCCCTTGATCTTGACTTTGGTTCACCACCCGACGCTGAGC
>WTHE01000198.1 GCA_011523315.1 Candidatus Binatota bacterium | reverse complement strand
GCTTCGATGACCCACACCCTCCGTTTTTCCCACGAGACACACGGCAGTCCCGCCAGCAGGCCGCGCTGCGCATCGCGGGGAGCACACCAGGCGGCAGAATCAGCATGTTTGCCACTGTGGACGATCGCCAAGATGTCCTTCTCGGCCACGACCTTGAAGCTCCACTGACTGAGTTTACTGTTGAAGCCCCAAGAAGAATCAAAATCTAAGCCCATGCCAAGGGTGTCATCACTGGACGACGCCGTGTTCAAACGTCTGAGGCGACGCGAGAACGTATCATACAGGTAGATGTCATCTGGCGTCTCAACATCGGCATAGCGAATATGGAGGGTGACTGACCCGGCCCATTTCTCAGGGTAGACGAGTGGTCCGAACAGGTCAGTATGCTGGATAGGCGGATTGTGAGAGATGACCGGCTTTGGTTCCAGGGAGGCGCGGCCTCGCCACCGTAACCGGCGCCAGCGACTCACAACCGTTTGCGAAAATGCCCCATGTCTATCCACCACACCGAGTGCATAGCTGGTGCCAACGGTGTCATACGGCTTTTGTTCGAAATTCCACATGATTTTGTGACCCGCCAGCGGGTCGTTGATATCAACATTTGGAAATGGACACCCTGCCACATATCCGGACAGCGTTTGACCATCGACGGACAGCTCGACTTGTTTTGCGTATTGCTCTGTTGCCTCTCGATAGGCTTTGGGTAAGCGTACCGGCTGGGTGGCAATAACAGGCATCGGCATGTCCTGTTCCAGCATCCAGCTGGTTGTTGGCGTCAGGAGGGCACCAGCCTCTGTGAGCGCCTCTTTGGTAAGAGTTTGGCCGGGGTGGACTTCGGCCCACGACAACTCTTCCAAGCATAGGACAAAGAAAGAGACAAAAAGACCTACGAATATGAGAGCGGAACCGTTTGTCCTGTACATAGTCCCTCCTCGAAACGCTACGGGGTCGCCCTATGTTCTCCTGTGCCTACTCTCCACGAAGGCGTTGACCAGCTGACCATTCTAACGTCGCCAGCGCGGTTTGATAGTCATACATTGCTTGCACGTGCCGCGCTCGGGCTGAGGTAAGGGCGACCTGGGCATCGGTCAATTCAATAATATTGCCCACCCCAGCGGTATACCGTCCCTCAGCCAAAACAAGATTCTCCTGAGCTTCCTTGACGGTCTTTTCACCAACCAGGAGATGCTCTTCCGCTAGGCGGACGTTCAAGGCACTTCAATGCAAGAACACGCTCGGCAGTCTTTATCCTTTACCAGGAGCCGCGGTGTCCCGTTTGTACTCGGTCCGCAGCTCCGACTGGAGCCGGCCCAGCCGGTAGGTATTCCAGTCCAGAAATTTCGCGCTGCTGGCCAGCAAGGGGTGAACCCTGCCGATCTCGCGCCACATGTCCTGGACAATCAGCCGGTAGTCCGGGTGACCCTGGGGCATGGTTCGCAGCTCGCCGATATGCACGGCTTCGCGCAGGTTCAGCTTCATCGTCCAGCGGATACGGTAGGCGAACGGCACGACGTACTGGGCCTGGACGGGCAGCTCGCGGTGGAGCTGCCCGTACAGCTCGGCCGCGTGGTCCATGCTGCGGACAAAGTCGGCCTTGAAGCCGGCCTCTTCGATTTCCTGCGGCATGTCGTAGCCGTGGACGGTGGTGAAGTCCTGGCGCTCCTGGGTCAGGAGGCGGTGGCGCTGGAGGTCCCGGTACAGCCCCAGGTTGGCGATGATATCGAAGGTGTAGTAGGCCTGCTCCAGAGCGCGGCCGGGTTTGTCGCGGCGATGGCGGCGGCGGCGGATGTACTCGTCGAACAGCCCGGAGCGCTGCTCCGCAGACAGGCTTTTGACTGCGTCGCGAACCTGGCTCAGGGGGTGACGCAGGTGGGGGTAGAGGATGGCGGCCAGGACCTTGTCCTCGGCGTCGGCGTCCCAATCCAGCAGCTGGACTGGACGGCTGGATTCGACCGGCGTGGCGGCCAGGAGTTGGGCGGCGGCCGAGCGGGCGGCGGTGTAGGTGTCGGCAAGATAGGGGTTTTTCTGAGCGCGTTTGACAAACGAGGGGATCAGTGCGTTCAGCGCGGCCTGCATGTCGTGAGCGATGCTGCGGCCCTCGTCGAGCGGCTGCGAGTAGAGCTTGTTGAGCAGATGCTCAAAGGCTTGGCCGGTGCCAAACAGGCCGACATTGGTCAGCGTGGCGGCCGGCAGATATTGGCGCAGGACATCGCAGGCCTGGGCGCGCACGGTTGAGCGGTAGGCCCTCTCGGCCCAGCGGCGCAGCTTGGCGTCGGACGCGGTCTCTTCATAGGTGAGGGGGGCGCCCGTTTGCGGATGTTTCCACTCGACGCTGTCTATCGGCAGACTGCGCCGCATGAAGGCGATCATCGGCTCCATCTGCTGTGCATAGGTCTCGAACAGACGGCGCAGGCCGGTGAGGTAGGCGTCCCGGTGTGGCGAAGCCATGATGGTCGGTTCTTTGGCAAACAGAAACTCGCCGGCCTGATCGGTCGTATCAAAACGCACGTAGCGGGTCGATTTTTCCAGCGGGGCAAGCCCGATACGGGCGTCTTCGAGCAGCTTGGCCGCGACGTTTGAGACGTTCTCGCAGGCAATATGGGCGCCGCCGAGCTGGGCGACCGAGTCGTCGCCATAGCCGATCAGCACCCGCTCATAAAACGCCCGGGCCTTGTCCAGCGCGCCGGTCTGGTCGGCCTGACCGAGCGGAAAGTCGGCCTGGCCCAGAAACTCGTCCAGGAAAATTCTGCGCAGGCTTTTGGACGACCGGCTGTAGCGCGAGAACAGGGCTCCGGCCACTTCCTGGGGGAGTTTCAGGCCAAAAATGGGCGCGTTCAGGTTGGTGAAAAAAGGGGCCAGGCGGTCGTGCTCGGTCGCGGACAAGGTGTCGCTCATCACTCCAGCTCGAGCAGTAACTCTCCCGCCTCAACGGCCTGGCCTTCGGCGACGAGGATGGCTTTGACCGTACCGGTCGTTGAGGCGCGCACCTCGTTTTCCATTTTCATGGCTTCCATGATGAGGACGCCCTGGTCTTGTTCGACCTCGTCACCGACGCTGACCAGGATTTCGACGATTTTTCCCGGCATCAGCGAGCGGACTTCGGTGTCACCCACCCCGCTGCTGCCGCCCTCCCCGGGACGCAGGGCGCGCCGCTCGTCAAGCAGGCTGAACTGAAAGGTTTTGCCCTCGCACGAGACGGTGTACTGGTCGTCCTTTTCGGTCACGTCAATGGTAAACGACTGATCCTCAACCAGCAGCGAGTACATGTGGGCCGACAGCTGGCGGCCGTCAACGATCCGTTCCTTGCCGTCGATGACGATCCGATACACGTGATCGGCTTCCAGTTCCTGGACCTCAATCGTATGGGTCTGGTCACCGAGGGTTGCGATATAGGCCATGATTCGTCTTTCTAGCGCAGGCCCTCGCGCCAGCCCTTCGAACGCCAGGCCGACACGCGGCCGCCGGCGCTGTCGGGCTGGCTGCGCTGAACGGTCTGGTCCTTGTGATAGGCGGCCAGGGCTGCGGCCGACAGCAGGACTTCCTGATGCAGGGCGTCTTCTTCAAAGGCCAGGCCGTGGTATTCCTGGGGGATGAAGCCAGTGTCCAGGTCGCCCTGGATGAACCGGGGGTGCTGGAGCGCCCAGCGGTGGAACGGGATATTGGTGATAATGCCCTCGACCGTATACTCTTGCAGAGCCCGCAGCATGCGCTGGATGGCCTCCTGGCGCGTGCTGCCGTGGGTACACAGCTTGGAAATCATGGGATCGTAAAAGATGGGGACTTCCCAGCCTTCGTACACACCGCTGTCGTCGCGAATGCCGCTGCCGCCCGGCGTCCGTAAGACCTGAATCCTGCCCGGCGAGGGGAAGAAGTCGCGGGCCGGGTCTTCGGCGTAGATGCGGCACTCGATGGCCCAGCCGCGCTGCTTGATCTCGTCCTGCTGCACGGCCAGGTGTTCACCAGCGGCGACCTCGATCTGGGCTTTGACCAGATCGACACCGGTCACCAGCTCGGTCACCGGATGCTCGACCTGGATGCGGGTGTTCATTTCGAGAAAATAAAAATTCTGGTGCGCATCGACCAGGAACTCGACCGTTCCGGCCCCGACATAGTTGACCGCCCTGGCCGCCTCAACCGCAACCCGGCCCATCTGTTCACGCACCTCGGGGCTGATCGCGGTCGAGGGCGCTTCCTCAATCACCTTCTGGTGGCGGCGCTGCAGCGAACACTCCCGCTCGTACAGGTGGAGGGTATGGCCATAGGTGTCGGCCAAGACCTGAACCTCGACGTGGCGCGGCTTTTCCACGAACTTTTCCATATACATGCGGTCATCGCCAAACGAAGACTTGGCCTCGGAACGCACCCCGCGCAGGGCGGACACCACCTCGTCTTCAGCGCTGACCAGGCGCATGCCTTTTCCGCCACCGCCGGCCGAGGCCTTGAACATGACCGGGAAGCCGATCTCGCGCGCCGCCGCCACGACCTCGTCTTCAGCGCCGAGCACGTCGGTACCCGGAACGACCGGCACATTGGCCTGCTGCATGATGCCCCGGGCGGTGACCTTGTCGCCCATCTGTTCAATCGCCTCGGGGGTCGGGCCGATGAAGGTGACGCCGGCTTCCTGGCAGGCGCGGGCGAACGCGGCTCGCTCGGACAGAAAACCGTAGCCGGGGTGGATCGCCTCGGCTCCGCTTTTTTGGGCGACTTCGATGATCTTGTCGATGACCAGATAGCTCTCGGCGGACGGCGAGGGGCCGATCGGGTAGGCATAGTCGGCGTATTGGACGTGTAGGGCGGTACGGTCGGCCTCGGAGTACACCGCAACCGTTTCCACGCCCAGCTCGCGGCAGGCCCGAATGACCCGGACGGCGATTTCGCCTCGATTGGCAATCAGAACACGCTTGAACATGGTCCCATCCTCACCCGGCTCTTACAGCGGCACGTTGCCGTGTTTCTTGGGCGGGTTTTTGTCCCGCTTGTTGTGCAGCATGTCCAGGGCGCGGATCAGCTGCGGACGGGTGTCGGCGGGCATGATGATTTCGTCGATATAGCCCATCTCGGCCGCCTTGAACGGGTTGGCAAAGGTCCGACGGTACTCGTCAACCAGCTTTTCGCGCTCGGTGTCGGGGTCGGCCGCCTTGTTGATGGCGTTGCGGTGGATGATGTTGACCGCTCCGTCCGGACCCATCACGGCGATCTCTGCGGTGGGGTAGGCGAGGTTGACATCGCCCCCGATTTCCTTGCTCGACATGACCACATAGGCGCCGCCATAGGCTTTGCGGGTAATGATGGAGACCAGCGGGACGGTGGCTTCGCAGTAGGCGTACAGCAGTTTGGCCCCGTGGCGAATGATGCCGCCATACTCCTGTGAGGTGCCGGGCAAGAAGCCCGGTACGTCGATCAGGGTCACAATCGGGATATTGAAGCAGTCGCAGAAACGGACGAAACGGCCGCCCTTGACCGAGGCGTCAATGTCGAGCACGCCGGCCAGGAAGGCCGGTTGGTTGGCGACAATGCCGACCGTGCGGCCACCGAGGCGGGCGAACCCGATGACGATATTGCGGGCGTAGTCTTTTTGCACCTCAAGGAAATAGTTTTCGTCGACCACGGTCGTGATGACGTCTTTGATGTCGTAGGGTTTGTTCGGATTGTCGGGGACGAGGCTGTTCAGCTTTTCGTCGCGCCGGTTGGGGTCGTCGCTGGTCGGCCGGACCGGGCTGTCTTCCATGTTGTTGCTGGGCAGAAAGCTCAGCAACTCGCGGATGGTATGCAGGCTTTCGCGCTCGTTGGGCGAGGCAAAGTGAGCCACCCCGCTTTTGGCGTTATGGGTCGAAGCCCCGCCGAGTTCCTGCATGCTGACTTCTTCGTGGGTCACGGTCCGAATCACCTCGGGGCCGGTAATGAACATGTAGCTGGTGTCTTCGACCATGAAGATGAAATCGGTCATGGCCGGAGAGTAGACCGCGCCACCCGCGCACGGGCCCATGACGGCTGAAATCTGGGGCACGACGCCCGACGACAGCACGTTGCGGTGGAAGATATTGGCGTAGCCGGCCAGACTGGCCACGCCTTCCTGGATGCGGGCTCCGCCCGAGTCGTTAATGCCGATCATGGGGCAGCCGGTTTTCACCGCCAGATCCATGACCTTGCAGACTTTTTCGGAAAACGCGCCCGACAGGCTGCCGCCGAACACCGTAAAATCCTGGGAGAAGACAAAGACCTGCCGGCCGTCAATGTTGCCGTAGCCGGTGACCACCCCGTCGCCGGGGGTCTTCTGCTTGTCCATGTCGAAGTCGGTGCAGCGGTGGGTCTTGAACCGGTCAAGCTCGACAAAGCTGCCCGGGTCGAGGAGGAGATCGACCCGTTCCCGAGCCGTAAGTTTGCCCAGATCGTGCTGGCGCTGAATCCGTGCCGGCCCGCCGCCCTGAAGCGCTTGTTCGTTGCGGCGGGTCAATTCGTGGAGATTGTCCTGCAAGCCCATACCATAATCCTATGTTTTTCCTGCGAGGCTGGAACTCAGACCTTGTAATATGAGGGGCACAAAAGATCAAGGAAGGCTGGAGGGAAAGGATGAATGCTGAACGATGAATGCTGAATGGAAGATGCCGTCAACGGGATGGAGACGTGGGCACCCGGACAAACTCGACCCGGGCGCCGCGGCGAATGCCGTATCGCTCGCAAAATCCGGCCTTGACCTCAAGGACGAACTGGGCGGCGTGTGGGGAGGGAATCGGTCGCTCGGAAAACGGAGTGGTGTGGGCGGCGATGTGAACAATGCTGTGGGCGGCGTTGATGAAGATGATATCGAGCGATAGGGGCGTATTCTTCATCCAGAAAGACTGGGCGGTCTCGCTGGGAAAGACGAACAGCATGCCGTGCCGGTCGGGCAGCGTGGTGCGGTACATCAGGCCGTAGCGGCGTGTCTGCGGGGTGTCGGCGATTTCTACGCTGACCCGAACCGGGTCGCCGGTGTGGGGATGCACGACGACCTCGGGCGGCGACGGGGCGCAGGCGAGCAGGAAGAGGAAAGAAATGATGAATGCAGAAGTATGAATGATGAACGGCAGAAAAATTTTTGTTTTCCGTTCATCGTTCATACTTCATACTTCTGCATTTTCTCAGACGACCTTGTCTTCTTTGAGTCCCGCCAGGTCGGCCTGCGTCAGGCCCAACAGCTTACCCAGGACATCGGCGTTGTGTTCGCCCAGCAGCGGGGCCGGTTTGACCTCGGTCGGCGAGTCTGACAGCTGCACCGCACAGCCGGGCATGGTGAAGCTGCCCCGGGTGGGGTGTTCGATGGTGGTGATCATGCCACGCTGTCTGAGCTGCTCGTTCTCCAGAATATCGCCGCTGTCCAGCACCGCGCCGCACGGCACGCCGGCCTCGCCCAGGGCTTTCATGACCTCGTGCTTGGTGCGCCCGGTGGTCCAGGCCGAGATGATGGCGCTGAGTTCTTCGCCGTGTTTGTTCCGGCTGGATTGATCGGCGAACCGGGGATCGGTCAGCAGATCCTCACGCCCGATGGTTTTGGCCAGAATTTCCCACATGGCCGGAGTGGTGGCGATGATGAAGGCGTAGTCGTTCGGGCCGCCCGGCGCGCACGGATACAGGTCGGTCGGGGCCAGGCTCGGAACCCGGTTGCCGGTGCGGGGGGCCGGGACGCTACCGTAGTAATGGCTCATCATGCCGATACGGCTGAGGTTGACGACCGCGTCCTGCATGGCGACCTCCAGCCGCTGGCCTTTACCGGTTTTCTCGCGTTGCAGCAGAGCGGCCAGAATACCGACGGCGCAGTGAATACCGGTGCCCGTATCGCCGATTGTCGGACCGGGCCGCAGCGGCGGGGTGTCCGGGGTGCCGGTGATGCTCATGGCGCCGCCGGTGGCCTGGGCGATCATGTCAAAGCTCTTGAAACCCGAGTAGGGGCCGTAGGTGCCGAAGCCTTTGACCTGGGCATAGATCATGCGGGGGTTGATCTCGGACACCACATCGTAGCCAAGGCCCAGTTTCTGGAGGGCGCCGGGGCCGTAGTTTTCGACCAGCACGTCAAAATGGGGCAGGAGTTTTTTGCACAGAGCCATGCCTTTTTCGCTCTTCAGGTTGAGCGAGATGCTTTTTTTATTGGCGTTCAGCAGCAAAAAATAGGGCGAATCCAGACCCGGTTTGTCGGTGATCAGATAGCGCCCCTGGTCGCCGCCGGGGGGCGGTTCGAGCTTGACGACATCCGCCCCGAGAAAGGCCAGAATCTCGGTGCACGACGGTCCAGCCTCAAACTGTGTCAGGTCAAGAACTTTGATGTGATCTAGGGCCTGCATGGCGTCCCTCCTTTGTCGGCCGTTCGGCGTTGATCTCGGCGCTATAGTGGCACAGCAGGCGGGACTGATGCAAGCAAAGCCGCAGCCTGCTATAGCTGGGCGGTATGCCAAGAGGACAAGCCCGTGCCCGGCCCGCGGCGCGCCGTCGGCCTCCGCCGCGTCACCAGCTCACCCTCGACGAGGCCCTGGCCCGCCTGGGCGTGCCCGGCGTCACCAGCAAAGCCATGTTTGGCGGCCGCTGTTACTATGTGGACGAAAAGCCGTTTTCCTTTGTGCTGGGTGAGGCCCTGGCCCTGCGCGTCTCGCCCCAGCAGTTGGCGGCGGCGTGTGAGCGGGGCGACGGGCAGGTCTTTCATCCCGGCGGCGGCGACTTTGTCATGCGTGAGTACCTGGAACTCAGCGCCCAGGCGCTGGCCGACGAAGAGAAGATCGACACCTACGTCCAGGCCAGCACGCGCTTCATGGGCGGGCAGGAAGCCCCCCAGGAAGGGCTGAGTTGGGAGGACCTGCGCCACGG
>WTHE01000057.1 GCA_011523315.1 Candidatus Binatota bacterium | reverse complement strand
GGCTGGTCTATACGAAACACGCATTAAAGGATGCCAAAAAGATCGCTGCCAGTGGGCTCAAGAACAAAGTCCAGCCCCTGCTGGCTCTTCTCGAAAAAGAGCCGTTCAGCACCCCGCCCCCGTTTGAAAAACTTGTGGGTGACCTCGCCGGGCTCTACTCACGAAGAATCACTATCCAACACCGCCTTGTCTATCAGGTGTACCGCACAGAGAAAGTTGTCAAAGTCATTCGGCTGTGGACACATTACGAATAAAGCCGTGTCGCTGCGCCCGAGCGCGCCCCACCGTCATCGGCTGACGCGCCCCCACTCCCCGTCGTCCGGGCGGCCGCAGCTTGACCCGTCCCCCAAAGTTGCCTAGACAGGAGGCAGCACGAAACTGGAGGCTGTTGTATGGAATCGCTCCGAGGCAAGGTAGCGATCGTGGGGGCGGCCGACACCGAGGTCGGCGTCGTTCCCCACCTGAGCGCGACCCAGATGTATGTCAAAGCGGCCAAGCTGGCGCTCGAAGATGCGGGCATTACCAAGGACGAGGTTGACGGGCTGATCACCTGCAACTCGTGGGTTGAGCCGTATATGTACCACGCCGAGATGATTGCCGAGTATATGCAGATTTTCCCCCGCTACTGCCTCAATGTGGCGACCGGCGGAGGGACGACCCTGGCGATCATGCAGCACGCGGCAACGGCCATTGCCACCGGCGTGTGCAACACCGTCCTGATCACCATGGCCGACAATATGCTCTCCGGCCTGTCGCGCGACAAGGCGATCGAGGCCATGTCAACGGCCGGCCACGCCCAGTTCGAGCGACCCTACGGCCCGCCCATCCCCGGCTTTTACGCCCTGATCGCCCAGGCTCACATGCATGCCTACGGCACCACCAGCGAACAGCTGGCCGCCGTGTCGGTGGCGTGTCGCAAACACGCCTCGCTCAACCCGGCCGCCCAGATGCGCGACCCGATTACGGTTGACGACGTGCTGAACTCGAAGATGATCGCCGACCCCCTTCACCTGTTGGACTGCTCGGTGGTATCGGACGGCGGCGCGGCGATCATCATGACCGCAGCCGAGCGCGCGAAGGACTTCCGTCCGCAACCGGTCTATGTGCTGGGCATTGGCGAGGGCCACTCGCACGAACATATCAGTCAGGCTCGCAACCTCACCACCTCGGCGGCCAAGGAGGCCGGAGAACGGACCTACGCCATGGCCGGTCTGGGTCCTCAGGATATCGACGTGGCCGAGCTGTACGACTGCTTTACGCCGGTCGTCGTTGTCGAACTCGAAGACCTGGGCTTCTGTCCCAAGGGCGAGGGCGGCCGGTTTGTCGAAAACGGCCGTATTGAGCTGGGCGGCGAGCTGCCGGTCAATACCCACGGGGGGCTGATGTCCCACTGCCATCCGGGCCATCCCGGTTCGATGTTCTCGGTCACCGAGGCCGTGTTTCAGCTACGCGGCGAGGGTGGGCCGCGTCAGGTCCAGGACGCCGAGGTCGCCCTTGTCCATGCCCAGGGCGGCATCATGTCAACCCACTGCTCGATGATTGTGGCAAAGGAGAGAGGCTGATGCCGAGCAAACCGATCCCGGAACCGACCCGCGAGACCCAGCCGTACTGGGACGGCTGCAAAAAGCACGAGCTGCGGGTCCAGAAATGTCGGGCCTGCGGCCATTACCAGCTCTACCCGCGCATCTACTGCACCGCCTGTATGAGCGAGGAGGTGGACTGGGTCACAGCCTCGGGCCGGGGAACCGTACTGTCGTTTACCACCGTCCATCGGCCGGTGACCAAGGCGTTTGCCGAGGAGGTGCCGTATGTGGTGGCCCTGATCACGCTCGACGAAGGCCCGCAGATGATGAGCAATATCGTCGGCTGTCCGCCCGGGCAGGTGCAGATCGGCAAGACGGTCGAGGTCACCTTTGAGGACTGGACCGAGGAGATTTCGGTGCCGAAGTTCAGGTTGGTCGAATAGGCTCGACAAAAAGGAGGATTGCCATGAAACCGGTCGGTACGGGTCAATACACCTATGAGGTCATAGAGCAGTGGGGCTCCCTGCCCGCAGGCATGACTTTTGGTCCGATGAGCGCGGTGGCGGCAGACTCTCAGGGCCGTATCTACGCCTTCCAGCGCAAGGACCCACCCGTTCTGGTCTTTGATCGCGAGGGCACGTATCTCGATTCGTGGGGCGACAGCGCGATCGCCGACCCGCACGGGTTTTTCATCGGTCCGGACGATGTCGTCTACCTCACCGACCGCGACGACCACGTGGCCCTGCGCTTCACCCTGGACGGCAAACCGCTGGGCGTGCTGGGCCAGCGAGGCCAGCCGTCCGACACCGGCTGTGAGGAAGACGGCGGTCGGGTCGTGCGCGCCGCCGGTCCCTTCAACAAGCCGACCGAAATGGTCGTCGCCCCGTCCGGCGAGCTGTACGTGACTGACGGCTACCGCAACAGCCGGGTCCACCGCTTCTCCGCCGACGGGCGGCTGATCGACTCGTGGGGCAGCCCGGGCAAGCACGCCCCGGGGGAATTTCACCTGCCGCACAGCCTGTGGATAGACGAACGCGGTGAGGTGTATGTGTGCGACCGGGAGAACAACCGCATCCAGGTGTTCAGCCCGAGCGGAAAATACCTGACCCACTGGGACGACATTCACCGTCCGACCGATATCTACATGGACGCCCAGGACAGGGTGTACATCAGCGACCTCAAGCCAACCGTGACCATCATGGACAAGCAGGGAACGGTCATCGCCCGCTGGGATTCGCCCATGGGCCATGGTCTGTGGGTAGACCCGGAGGGGGATATCTATCTGGCCGACGTGATGGGCAAGCGCATCACCAAGTACGTGCGTCAGCGCTAAGCCCGCCGGTCAGGGCTGTTGGTGAGGCGCGCCGTCGCCGGGGGACAGATCGCGGCGCATACGAATCGCGGTTTCACGGCCGGCATAATAGCCGGGGATGGACGCGATGGCCCGGTAGCCGAGCCGCCGGTAGAAGGCCTGGGCCGTGTCGTTCACGGCTCGTACTTCCAGAGTGATGCACGACAGGCCGCCCGTTCGGGCGGTTTTTTCCAGCCAGGCGAGCAGCCGCCGACCAAGGCCCAGACGCCGATGGACCGGGTCTACAGCCAGCAGGTTCAGGTGCGCCCGTTCGGCGTAAAACTGCATGATCGCAAAGCCGGCCAAGCGGCCCTGGGTCCAGGCCGTCAGTACGGCCGTTTCCGGCTCACGGATGGCGTGGGCAACCCGTTGCGGTGTCCAGGACCAGGGTAGTCCGGCCTCGACCAGATCGCGCGACATCAGCGCGATACGTCTGGCGTCAGCCCGGCGGGCCAGTTTCAGCTCCAGGCTGTGGTGGGTCGGAACGCTTCCCATGCGGGCTCCCGCAGAACTTGTATCAGCCGGCTCTGAGCACCTGTCCCGGTGTCGCCCCGGTATGCTGACCGTCTTCGAGGATAATCTGGCCGTTCACAATCACCGTTTGTATGCCCTCCGCCTTTTGGATCAGACGCGGCTGTTGGGCGGGCAGGTCGTACACGGTCTGGCGGTGTCCACCACGAATGCGGTGGCGGTCGAAAATCACCACGTCGGCGGCCAGACCGACCTGCAGGCGGCCACGGTCGCGCAAGCCCAGCACCTCGGCCGGTCGTGAGGTCAGACGGGCGACCGCTTCTTCCAGGCTGAGGACGCCTGTGTCCCGGACCCAGTGCCCCAGCAGGTAGCTGGGGAAGTCGGCGTTGCACAAGGAGGTCAAGTGCGGGCCGGCATCGGTTTCGAGCAGGGTGTGCGGATCCTTGAGCATCTGTCCCATGGGCTCTTCAGCCATATCCGCCGCCCAGTAGGTGAACTCCGTCTGGCACTCCTCGGCCACACACAGGTCCAGGTAGGCCTCAAGGGGGTCGGTGCCGGCCTGGTCGGCAATCGCGGTGATGGTCTGGCCTTCGAGGTGCTTGTGTTGCGGCCGCTTTGCCTGTCTGACCAGCACGTTTTGCCAGCCGGTAAAAAAGGCGGCGCCTTCCAGCTCGGCGCGCATGGTCTGACGTCTGGCCGGGTCACGCAGGGCGGCCGTCTTTTCCTCAGCGGCCAAAAACATGACCTCACGCCAGCTCGGCAGATGGGCAAAGACCGGAATGAGCTTGTGCCAGTTCATGAAGGTCTCAAACGGCCGGCAGCCGATCTGGGGATGGAGACGCACCCCCTCGCGTTGGTTGGCCTGGGCGACCTGAGACAGAATGAACAGCGAGCGGCCGGGATAGGTGGGCAGATAGCGCACCGAGGCCCAGGTCACCGGCCGGCCGGAGGCTTTGGCCAGGGCGACCAGGTCGGGCAGATCGCCGGCCTCGTGCTCGCCCTCGGGCAGAACCATTTTGGCGGTGATTTCCAGCACTCCGCAGCCGGCTTCGCCCACGGCCCGGCCCAACGTCAGCAGTTCCGACAGGTCGGCATAAAAGCTGGGCACGGACTGCCCCTCGCCGTCAACGTGGAGGGGAATCCGGGAGGAGGAAAAGCCGAGCGCACCCGCCTGTATGGCTTCCAGCACGATCGCCCGCATGCGGGCGACCTCTTTGTCGCTGGCCAGGCGTCGGCAGTCGGCTCCCATGACATACCGGCGCACGGCCGAGTGGCCGATATAGCAGCCGATATTGATCGCCTTGGGTTGCTGCTCAAGCGCGGCCACATAGCCGGGAAAATCCTCCCAGCTCCAGACAATGCCCTCTTGCAGGGCTTGCAGCGACATGTCTTCGACCACGGCCAGGGTCCGGGTCAGATAATCCCGATCCTCGGGCCGGCACGGGGCCAGGGTAAAGCCGCAGTTGCCGGTCACCACCGTGGTGCTGCCGTGCCACGAGGACGACGAACACAGCGGGTCCCAGAACACCTGGGCGTCGTAGTGGGTATGGATGTCAATAAAGCCCGGAGCGACGACCTGCCCGGCCGCGTCGAGCGTGTGGCGGGCCTGGCCCGAGATGGCGGTCTCAATCGCGGCGATCCTGCCGTCCCGGACCGCCAGGTCCCCGGCAAAGCCCGGGCTTCCGTTGCCATCGACGATCCACGCGTTTTTGATGAGCAGGTCAAACATGACGGACTCCTTGTGTGGCCAGTGGGGCTCAGGCGTCATCCCGAAAATGCGGCATGACCTTGGCCGCGAACAGCTCCATGCTGCGCATCACCTGGCTGTGCGGCACGGTTCCGCCGGGATTGAACCAGCAGATCATCCGGCCCATGCCAAACTCTTCGTGCAGCGCCTGCAGGCGCTCAACGCAGGCCTGGGGCGTTTCAAAGATGCCCATCACCTCGGCAACCTTGTCGTAGGTCATGCGCCGTACCCGCTCCAAGACCTCTTTGATGCGGCTCGACTCGGGCCCCAGATCTTGTCCCTGCGAAGAATAGATGGAGGAGACCGATTGCAGGAAACGCCGGATGCTGGGTTCCAGCTCTGCGCGGATTTGGCCCTGGCTGTTGCCCACGTAGAGCGGGCCGAGCAGGGAGATATCTTCGGCCCGCGCCTCGGCGTGACCGGCCGCCGCCCGGGCCTGGTGGTAGACCGGAATCAGTTCGCGCATTTTCGCATACGGATTCACCTGCGAGGCGACAAAGATGGGATAGCCCAGACGGCCCATCAGCTCGAACGTGTCCAGGCTGTTGGCCGCCGCCCGGATGGGTGGATGGGGCTGCTGGACCGGCTTGGGAACAACCGCAATATCGTCCACGCTGTAGAACTGTCCGTGAAACGATACCTGTTCCGAGGTCCAGGCCTGACGGATCATGTCGAGCGCCTCCATCATCCGCCCACGGCTCTCTGTCTGGTCGATACCGAACCCGCTGAAGTGGGTGGGGATGGAGCCGCGCCCAATCCCAAACTCGACCCGGCCGTTGCTGATCACATCCAGAACGGCAATTTCCTCAGCCACCCGGAGCGGGTGCGAGAGCGGCAGCAGGACAATCGCAATCCCCAGCCGCAGGGTCGTTGTGCGCTCGGCCACGGCCGTCAACAGCAACAAAGGCGCAGGCATGATGGACAGCTGGGGGTTGAAGTGTTGCTCAACCGGCCAGATCGACTCAAAGCCCAGGCTCTCGGCGTGGACGGCCTGCTCGATAGTGTCCCGGTAGCGCTGGACCGGAGACTGCGTACCCGTACACGGCAGCTGGTAGTGAAGTCCGAATTTCATGCGCGTCCCTCCTCGCGAGCCGAACTCATGGCCTGGGTCGGCCTCCCCGTTTTCGCCGATCCAGACTGGGTTTGCAAGGCCGATGGGTTTGCAAGGCCGAGCCGACCGCCCTCGACAAGCTCTGTCCGTGGCACTATGCTGCACGCCCGAGCAGCGAGGTCAGGCGTGGACACAGACGAGCTTATTCTGAGCGGACGAGCCTGGGTCGTGGCGGGCGGAGGCTCGGCCGAGGATCTCCTCAACCGGTTGGCCGAGTCCGCGCCGGCCGAAGACACCATCCTGCTGGCGACCGGCCCGGTCGGAGACGGTCCCAACGCGGCCCGGGCGGCCGAGGCTCTGCAAGGCCACGGCATACAGGCGGTCATTGCCCCGCGCTTTGCCTGGTCGTTTTTCCGGGTCTGCCTGACTATCGGTCTGCCCCCGCTGACCCTGTGGGAGGCGGCCGAGATTCGAGCCCACGACCGCTTACGCATTGATGTCAGCGACCTCATCGTCAAAGACCTCAGCTCCGGGACGCGCTACCCGATTCGCGATCTGTCGGACCTGTATATTGACATCCTCAGCTGCGGCGGGAGCGCTGGCTATGTGCGGGCGCTGCGGGCGGCGCGCTCGGACGCGGACTGAAACCCCACCCCGCTCTTCATCCGCGTCGCCCCAGCTCCCGCCCTTTTCTCCGTCCCGGCCGCTTGGTAACATGGCCGCGTTTGGAGGCGTGTCGGTGCGACGGATTCGAGACTTGCGTAAATACGGTCTGCCGGACACTCTGCTGGAGATCTGGGAACACCAGCAGGGCGAGTTTCTGCTGCCCGTCCAAGAGGTCGCGGTCCAACGCTACGGGCTGTTTGAGGGCCAGAGCCTGATCATTTCCTCTCCGACCTCTTCGGGCAAAACCTTTGTCGGCGAGATGGCCGCCATGCGGGCCACCTTTGCCGGCAAACGGGTCTTGTACCTGACCCCGCTGCGCGCCCTGGCCGAAGAAAAATACCAGACCTTCCGCGACCGCTATGGGTCGTACGGGGTCAAGGTGGCGGTGGCCACCCGCGACCGCCACGAGTTCGACCGGGCGATTGAACAGGGCGACTATCATCTGGCCGTGCTGGTGTATGAAAAGCTGTCTCAGCTCCTGGTCCGTCATCCCCACCTGCTGCGCGGCGTTGCCCTGGTTGTGGTCGACGAGCTGCAAATGCTGGGCGATGCCGAACGCGGGGCGGGTCTGGAGCTGAGTCTGGCCAAACTCCTGGGCTGTGAGCCGCGCCCACAGCTGTTGGGGCTGTCTGCGGTCTTGCGCGAGGCCGAACCCATCGCCGAGTGGCTGGAGGCCGATCTGTTGCTGCAAGACGAACGGCCGGTCGAACTGTACCGCGGCGTCCTGCTGAACGGCAACTTTCGCTACAAAACCTATAATACCGGCGAAGAGGGACAGGAGCGCTTTGTTGACACCGAGAGTGAGGATCCGACCGAGGTCTTGTTGACCACCGTCACCCATCTGGCGCAGCAAGACGAGCAGATCCTGATCTTCCTCAAAGCCAAGCGCGACACCGTGCAGTGCGCCTTGGCCCTGGCCAACAGCGCCCATCTGCCGTCCGCCCAGACAGCCCTGGCCGAGCTTGACGGCTGTGAGGAGACCGCGCTGAAAGCCCAGCTCACAACGGCTTTCGCCGGTGGGGTGGCGTTTCATCACGCGGATCTCACGTCCGAGGAACGCCGGCTGGTCGAGGCCGCCTACCGGCGCGGAGAACTGCGGGTGATTGCCTGCACCACCACCCTGGCCTTTGGCGTCAACCTGCCGGCTTCGACCGTGTTCGTCGAGCCGATGAAGTGGGCGACCGACGAGCGGACGGGCACGCCTATCGAGATGCCGGTGTCGTGGGCCGAGTACGAAAATATTTCCGGACGCGCCGGACGGCTGGGCTTTCGGGAAGGGTTCGGCCGCTCCATCCTCATCGCGGTCAACCAGTTTCAGGCTGACCTGTTGTGGAACGGCTACATCCAGGGCGAGCAGGAACAGTTCGCCCTGGCTCCCGGACAGGCCGGTTTTGCCGACCGCGTGCTGAACGTGATTGCTTCCAAACTGTGCTCCACGCGTGATGAGGTTATGGCCTTCTTTGCCCTGACCTATGTGGGTTTTTTGCGGCGTGGCGCCAAGCCGTCCCAGACCGATGAGACCGCCCGCGAACTCGATACCATTCTCGACAGCCTGGTCCAAGCCCAGCTGCTCAACCGCAGCGAGGACGGCCGTCTGGAAGCCTCAAGCCTGGGAGAAGTGGCCGCCCGGCGCGGCATTCAGGCCGCCACAGCGGTCAAGCTGGCCCGCTTTTTCAGCCAGGCCCGAGACCGGGCCGTGCCCGAGCTTGAGCTACTGCACCTGTTCAGCCTGACTGCGGACGGCAAACGGCTGTACGTGCCGCTATCCACGACCGAACACCGCAGCCGGGTGTATGAAAGCATGCTGAACGAGCGGCTGCCTGAAGACGGCCAGCCGCCCGGCGAGGAACTCGGGCGGCTGCTGCACGCCAGCATGCTGCCGACCAGCAAAGAGGTCCGTTCGGCCAAACTGTCCCTGCTCCTGAGCGAATGGATCAAGGGCGACGCCCTCCCCGGCCTGGAAAGTCGCTATCAGTGTTACGCCGGGACGATCAAAGCCCTGACGGACGAAATCAGTTGGCTGGCCGATGCGGCCAACGAGGTGGCCGAGGTGATGGGCTGGACCGCAGCCGAGCACCTCAAAGACCTGGCCGACTGCGTGCGTTTCGGCGTCGGGCCGGACGGCTTGGCCC
>WTHE01000753.1:7478-8963 GCA_011523315.1 Candidatus Binatota bacterium | reverse complement strand
CACCCAGTTGGCCTTCGACTCAATCGGTCTCATCCCGCGCTACCTCAAGGATGTCAGCCACATCGATACCTCGACCGAGCTGCTGGGACAGCGGATCAGCCTGCCCGTCCTGCCCGCCCCGTCAGCGCCCCAGATCGGCGCCCATCCCGACGGCGATCTGGCCACCTGTCGGGCGGCCGGGACTATCGGCACGATCGAGATTGTGAGCCACGGCTCGGACTTCACCATCGAGGAAGTCACCGCCGCAGCCAGCGGTCCGGTGTGGTGCAACATCTTCATGCTCAAAGACCGGGACTATATGCGCCAGTACGTGCGACGTGCCGAAGCCGCCGGGTGTACGGCCCTGTGCTGGACCATAGACACACCAAGCCTGGACATGCTGAAGGAGCAGATGCTGCGGAATCCCGACCCGCAGCTGGAGACGCTCGGCCGCTGGGCCAATCTGATCCGCACCGAGCCCGACGGCAGCCAGATCAGGCTGGACTTCATGCAGCAGATCGACCCGGCCGCGACCTGGCACGACCTGGACTGGCTGCGCTCCATCACCGCCCTGCCGATTGTCGTCAAGGGCGTGCTGCGGGCGGACGACGCGCAGCTGTGCGTCAGGCACGGGGCGAGCGGGATTGTCGTGTCCAACCACGGGGCGCGGCTGGTGGACGGGATGATTACCGCCATTGAAGCCCTGCCCGAGGTGGTAGACGCGGTGGGAGACCGCTGCGCAGTCCTGATGGACGGCGGGATTCGCCGCGGCCTGGATGTCTTCAAGGCTCTGGCCCTGGGCGCCACAGCGGTCCTGATCGGGCGGCCGATCTGGTACGGCTTGGCGGTCGGCGGGCAAGCCGGCGTGGAGCAGATTTTTCGTATCCTGCAACGCGAGCTGGCCTACGCCATGACCATGTCTGGAGTGGCAAAGGTCGAGGACTGCAACCGCGAGCTTGTCGTCAGAGTCCCGACCTTATACGAGGCGGGCGGATTTGCCGCCCGGTGGACACGGGATCGCGGGCTGTAGGTCCCACCTCTTTCTCTCTCCAGGACTCAAAGACCAACACTTTTGTGTCAAAGAGAGAGGGGGGAAAATCCTTGGCTTTTTGCTACGAGAACGGCGCGAGCGAGAAATTGATGAGATGGCCGCTACGTTCAGAAAGCAGGGCGCAGCGTTGGAGGATCAGGGCACAGTCTTGAGAGCATCCGCCCAGGCATTGGCCGAGCTTTTGCGGCGCACCGCCTAGCCGCCCATCCCCCACGTCCACTGCCGGCCGAACAATCCTCGGTCAACCCGCCCGTTTACCCGCGTCGTCACATGGCGGCCAGCCGCCTTCACTGCCATGCACGGGACAATTAGGCGGGATCCTGGGTCCGAATCCACTCGCGCAACGCCTCGTTGATCCGCGTCTGCCAGCCGCGACCGCCGGCCTTGAAGTGGGCCAGCACGTCGGGCGACAGCCGGATAGTCGTGGACACTTTCGGGCTGGCGACCGGCGGCCG
>WTHE01000753.1:0-7468 GCA_011523315.1 Candidatus Binatota bacterium | reverse complement strand
GCCTTGTACAACTTCCTCGGCCCCTCGCCCGCCGATAGGTCCGGGGCCGTCTTTGGGTCATAATCGTGGCGTGTAGAGCGTTCGTTCCCGTTCATTGGCTTTCCTCATGCTGATGATCCGATACGCGTCGCCGCGCGGAGTCCAGACCAATACCACCATCGCGGCGTCGAGAAATCCGATGGTAATGAATCGCTCCTCGCCATAATCCTGCCTGTCGTCCTCGACGGTCAGCGTCGCGCCCGCGAACACCTCCCCGGCGCGGGCCATGTCCAGGCCCCTGGCTACCAGCGTCGCTGCCCGCTTCGCCTCGTCGAACTCGATTGTCATATTTTTTGTTACTACATCAAAGACGGTAAGAATGAGGAAGTCAAGCGCGGGCCGGGGCTCTTCTCCCCAGTGGCGCACCCGAACGGACCGCTCCGTCTGAGAACGCCCAAAGTGTCAACTCTGAGAAAACGCGGGAAGTGGAGCCGTGCTCAGTGGGCGAGGGAAGAGCACGACCCCCGTCTCCTCCAAAATTAGAGAAAAGCGCCTCGTCCGCCTCAAAATTGGAGAAAAATTCACTGCCCCAGGAACCCGTGCTTTCCTGTCGGGGGCTGACGGGGATTTTTTCGGTGTATCTGCCGCACTCGGAGCGAATCACCATAGGTGAGAGGGGCAAGCGTTTTCAGACTGAGACACCACCGGCGGTCCTCTGTCTTGACTTGTTTTGGCTCGGGATTCTAGTGTGCGGCAGGCAAAGGAGGAAGACGCGATGCCCATGCGTGACAATCAACTCAAGAAAAAGCTCACATCCGGCGGTGTGGTTCTGGGGACGGCGCTGCTGGAACTCCGGGGACGGGGAGCGATCTATCCGCTGGCCGAGGCGGGCATGGAGTTTGTGTTCATTTGCAGCGAGCACTCCGCGCTCAATCTGGAGTCGGTTGTGGATATGGTCGCCCACGCCCACGCCGCCGGCATTGCGCCTATCGTGCGTGTCCCCGACCTCGAATACCAGGCCGTGACCCGCCTGCTGGACAGCGGCTGCCAGAGCCTCATCCTGCCCCACGCCAGAACCGGAGACGATATCCGCCGCTTCATCGAGTACGCCAAGTACCATCCCGAGGGGCGGCGGGGCATGGCCATCTACGGCGGAGCGAGCACCAATTATGCCGAGGTCGATCAGCTCACCGCCATGCAGCACGCCAACGCTAACACGCTGTTGGGGCTGGTCATTGAAACCCGGGAAGCCATCGACAATATCGAGGACATGCTGCTTCCGGGTATCGATCTGGTTCTGGTCGGCCACCAGGATCTGAGCCAGAGCCTGGGCATCCCCGGTCAGTACACCCACGCCTCAATGACCGAAGCCACACAAAAGGTCCGCAGCCTGTGCCAGACGCGCGGTATTGCGACCGCAGGCGTGCTGGGCCAGCCCGAGCAGATCAAAGCCGCCATAGACGGCGGGGCGCAGTTTCTGATGTATGGCGCCGACGTGGTGTTCTTGCGCGAAGCGGCCAAGCGCGCGGTCGAGGCCCTGGCCGCAGTCCAATCCTAGTCAGCCACAAGGAGGAAAGCATGGCAGTCGAAAAAGTTGATGCAAAAGTCGAAGCCCTGATCGATCTGAACGCCGAGATTGAGTGGTTGGGCGAGGGCTACGGCGGGTTTGACGCAGACGGCAAGATCCGGGGCGTGGCCGAAGGTCCGGTATGGTGGAAGGCCGGCGGCTGGTGGAACGAGGGCGGCTTTCTGCTGTTCAGCGATAACGCCACCAACAAGCGCTACAAGTGGCAGGAAGGCCAGGGGGTGAGCCTCTACAAAGAGCCCACCAACGACGCCAACGGCCTGACCCGCGACCGCCAGGGCCGGCTCATCGCCTGCGAGCACGCCAGCCGCCAGGTCACCCGCGAAGAGCTGGACGGCAGCATCACCGTCGTGGCCAACAACTACCGCGGCCAGCGCCTGAACCGTCCCAACGATGTGGTGGTCAAGTCCGACGGAGCGATCTATTTTACCGATCCGGTCACCCTGGGCGTTCAGCCCGAACTTGACATCGCCGGCGTGTACCGTGTGTCGCCCGACCTGGGGCAGATCAACCTGCTAGTGCGTGACTTTGTGTTACCCAACGGCCTGGCCTTCTCGGTTGACGAGAAGACGCTGTACATCAACGACTCCATCAGACGCCACATCCGAGCCTTTGACCTCGACGCGCTATGGGACTCGGGCATGCTGAATCTGGCCTCCGACCGGGTCTTCTGCGACATGAGCGCCGACCCTCGCCCGGGCGCCCCGGACGGTATGAAGGTTGATGTCGAGGGCAACGTCTACTGTACCGGCCCGGGCGGCATCTGGATCATGGATTCCTCGGGTGCGCACCTGGGCACGATTCCGAGCGGCGGCAAGCATGTCACCAACGTGTGCTTTGGTGGGGACGACTGGCAGACGCTGTACCTGACCACCTTTGGCGAGATGGGTCGGATTCCGCTCAAGGTCGCCGGCCTTCCGGTGCCCAGGGGCGAGGTCTGAGTCGGGCGAGACAGGGCGTAGGGCGAGCAGGCATCGCTCGCCCTGTCGTTTGCAGCAGCGGAAGAGACGATGACCCTTCCCGACTTGATTCATCCTGGCGAACACTTGGCGGAGATTCTCGACGAACTCGGAATCAGCCAGTACCGTCTGGCTCAGGCAATCCATACCTCGCCGCGCCGCATCAATGAGATCGTCCATGGACGCCGGTCCATCACCGCAGATACGGCTCTGCGCATCGGACAGGCTCTCGGCATGACACCGGAGTTCTGGATAAACTTGCAAAAGTTGTACGACCTCGACCGTGCCCGCGCCTCGACCAAGGTTGATGACATCGAACCCCTGGTTGCCGCACGCTGACTCACGTCACCTCATGATGTGGAACAGGAAGCCGTGCAGACCTGAGACCGCCACTCCAGGGCTATCAGCCGTCAGTCAGCCTGGGACGGAAGGCCGAGGACGTAGTCCAGTTCGTCCACAATCCGCAGCTTTCCGGCCCAGCGCAGCAGATACGACCGATTCAGGCTGGCGCGGTTGCGTTCGACGACTCTGAGCGCGTCATCAAAGTCCCGGTCCCGGCCGACCTTGAGCTTCATCAGAATCAAGTCCTCTGGAGCGGGAACCCATAAGACATGTCCGGCAAAGGTCTCCTGGCGGCGGCGGCGCAGGACATTGCGGTCATGGGCATCGCGGGGACGCAGAAAGTCAACGTGTAGATTTTCCAGCCGACAGCGGATCATCAGGCCGCGCAGCAACGGGTTCAACTCCAGAAACTGGTCCTGGGGCTGGAGGCCGCGCTCGGCTCCCAGGCTGATCAGCCTGTCAAACTGAGACCGACGGCCGCCGACCAGGAGGTCAATGTCAAGCGTCGCTCGACCGACACCCCACACATTTCCGGCAAAGCCGCCGATGACCGCATGAGGAAGCGGGACCAGACGGAACAGCTCGTGCAGCAGCAAAAAAGCCCGATCAACGATGTCGGCCATGGCGAAACGAGCGCCTCGGATGCTGGTGTTCAAACCGGGTGCGTTCGCACAGGTAGCGCGTCATCCGGTCTCGGAGTTCAGCCTGTGAGGCTGCGGGGTATTGACGCCGGAACGAGTCTTCAAACGCCTCCAGCCCTTTAACGATCAGCGCCTTGAGCAGCGCGTCGTGTGCGGCCGACCGGGGCGGCGCGTGAACGCGGCGGGTTTTTCGGGTGCGCGTGCCTTGTGCCATATCGCTCTTTTCTGTCAGGAGACGCGTCCGGTTCCGGGTAGCTCGTCAATACGCACGGTGCCACCGTCCGCCACATCCAAGGTGACGCGGCTGCCGGCCAGAAGAGACATGCCGATCAACTGATATGCCGTGGGATAACCGACGCGCAGGCCATACAGAACCGCCTGAGGGCGCTTGGCTATCGCCCGTTTTGTCGCCACAAGGTCGTCTCGGTCTATTTCATACGCACCTGTTTCAATGTCCACGACTAAGAACTCTCCTTGGTGTTCAGCTTCGACCTTCGCACGAATGCGTTCTTGGTAAATTTTTTCACCGCACGCTGACACCTCCTCAGGCGTATAATCGGCGTATGGCATAGCGGCTCTCCTTCTTTGCGTAGCCTTCCTGAACAGTCCCGCGTATTGTACCGCTGTAACCTTAATGTTGGAATGGGGAACAGCAAAGGAGGCTGCCATGTCAGAACCCACCGCATCCGCACTGCTCGAAGAGCTGCGCCAGTACGACACCCCGTCCATCACCAACGTCGTGGCCACCTATCCCGACAGCGAACACTGTCTGGGCCTGTACAACCCGTGGGCCGAAAACTGGTATACGGATACGTCCATCCGCTGCATGTACCCGGAGTTGGGCCGCACGGTCGGCTATGCAGTCACCTGTGTCTTCGGCCTGCCCGACCCCAACTACTCGCGCCTGTCCTTTCTGGACGTGGTTGACGCCTTGGACGCCTCGCCCAAACCGACGGTGCTGATCCTCCAGCAGAAATTCCCGCCCCAGCTGGCCAACAAGGTCGGGCTGGCCGGCAGCATCATGACCACGGCGATGCAGGCGGTCGGCTGTGTCGGCGTTATCTCCAACGGCCCGTCGCGCGATATCGACGCCATCCGTCCGCTGGGCTTTCAGTACATGCTGAGCGGGGTGAGCGCCGGACACGGGACCATGGCCGTACAGGCGGTCAACGTCCCGGTCAGCGTCGCCGGCATGGACGTTGCCCCGGGCGAGCTGATCCATATGGACGAGAATGGGGCGTGTAAATTTCCGGCCGACCAGTTGGCCGCCGTCCTGACCAAGGTCCGCAGCCTGCTGGCCGAAGAGGACGTGCGTATCGCCGCCCTGCAGAAAGCCACCAACGCGGCCGAAGTCCGGGCTGCCTTCAGCGGCCAGAGATATGCGGCCGACAAACAGCCGCGCCCCTAGCGGGGCTTCCGCACGCCGCCGGTCGGCGCTATACAGACCACGGGAAAAGGAGGGACCCAATGCTGAATCCCTACCGGGTGCTTGACCTGACAACTGAGCGAGGTTTGCTGTGCGGTCAGATTCTGGGCGACCTGGGCGCCGATGTGATTAAAGTCGAGCCCCCGGGCGGTTCACCAGCCCGTCGGCTGGGACCGTTCTACCAGGACCGACCCGATCCGAACGCGTCGCTGTTATGGTGGGCGTATAACCGCAACAAACGCAGCATCACCCTGGATATCGCCACAGACGAAGGCCGGGATATTCTGCGCCGGCTGGTCAAAAGCGCCCACTTCTTTATCGAGTCCGACATGCCCGGTGCGCTGGCCGAACTCGGCCTGGGCTACGCCGAGCTGGCGGCTGACAATCCCGGCCTGATCTACGTGTCGATCACGCCCTTCGGTCAGGACGGTCCCAAGGCCAGCTATGCCGACAGCGACCTGGTCATCCTGGCGGCCGGCGGTCCGCTGGTGCTGACCGGCGACGATGATCGCCCGCCGGTCCGGCTCAGCGTGCCCCAGGCTTATCCCCACGCCAGCGCGGCCGCAGCCGCGGCGGCCATGATCGCCCTGTACGAGTCCCTGCACTCCGGTCAGGGCCAACACCTCGATATCTCGGCCCAACAGGCGGTCGCCCAGGCCACCCAGTCAACCCTGCTGGCGGCTCCCCTGGGCGACGCCGACTCGCGGCGCATGTCGGGCGGGGCCAAGCTGGGCGACATTCCGATTCGCCTCATCTGGCCGGCCAAGGACGGGCACGTGGCGATTACCTATCTGTTTGGCTCGGCCATCGCCCACTTTACCCAGCGCCTGATGGACTGGATCTGCGAAGAGGGCTTTTGCGACGAGGCCACCCGCGACCAGGACTGGGTCGGCTACGGGGGCTATCTGTTCGGCGGCAGCCAGGAGGCGATTGACGACTACCTCGGCCTGACCCAGCTGGTGGAACGCTTCACCACCACCAAGACCAAGGCCGAGCTGCTGGACGGCGCGCTGGAGCGCGGCCTGCTGATCGCGCCCATCACCACCACCCAAGAAGTCGTTGACAGCCCCCAGCTGGCCGCGCGTGAATACTGGCAGACGCTGGAGCATCCAGAGCTGGGGCAGCGCTTCAGCTACCCGGGACCGTTCGCCAAGTTCAGCGCCGCGCCGATCACCTACCGACGCCGACCGCCGACGATTGGCGAACATAACACCGAGATTTATGGCGACGAACTCGGCTTCAGCCAACAGCGGCTGGCCGAGCTGAGAGCGCGGGGGATTATCACATGACACACACCGATGCACTGGCCGGGGTCAAAATCCTGGACTTCATGTGGGCAATCGCCGGGCCGGCCTCGACCCGCATACTGGCCGATTACGGCGCGACCGTGGTACGGCTTGAGAGCACCACCCGTTTTGACGCGGTGCGGACCGTCGGGCCGTTTCAGGGCGGCAAGCCGGGGCTTGAGAACGCCGGCCTGTTCTACAATATGAACGCCGGCAAACTGCCGGTCACCCTGGATCTGTCCAAGCCTGCGGCTCGCGAGGTGGTCCTCGACCTGGTTCGTTGGGCCGATGTGGTGACCGAGTCCTTTTCGCCCAAGACCATGCGGGCCTGGGGACTGGACTACGCGTCCCTGCGTCAGATCAAACCCGACATCATCATGCTCAGCACGTGTCTGATGGGCCAGACCGGGCCCAGGGCCAAGTTTGCCGGTTTCGGCAATCTGGCGGCCGCCATCTCGGGCTTTTTTCATCCCACCGGCTGGCCCGACCGCCCGCCGGCCGGTCCGTTTGGCGCGTATACCGACTACATCGCGCCGTGGTACAACGCCACCGCCGTTATGGCCGCCCTGACCCATAAACACCACACCGGCGAGGGTCAGCATATCGACCTGTCCCAGGCCGAGGCTGCCTTGCAGTTTCTCGGTCCGGCCCTGCTGGACTGCACCGTCAACGGCCGCATCCAGGGGCCGGCCGGCAACCGTGACCGGAACTTTGCCCCGCACGGCGTCTACCCCGCCCGCGGACAGGATCGCTGGATCGCCATCGCGGTCGAAAACGACCGGCAGTGGCAGGCCCTGTGCCGGGTCATCGGCCGCCCGGAGCTGGCCGACGACGCCCGCTATGCCGACCAGGCGGCGCGGCTGGCCAGACAGGAGGAGCTGGACGAGTTGCTGGCCGACTGGACCCGGCAGCACGACATGCTGGAGGCCGAGACCCGCCTCCAGGCTGACCAGGTGCCGGCCAGCGCGCTGCGCAGCATACGCGAGCTGTACGACGACCCGCAGCTCCAGCAGCGCCAGCACTTCGTCGAGCTGTCGCACCCCACCCACGGCACGACCACGGTCGAGGGCTCACGCTTCAAATTTTCCCGCACCCCGGCCCGGGTAGAGGGCGCGGCGCCGACCCTGGGCCGTGCAAACGCCTATGTTCTGGAAACGCTTCTCGGCTATAGCCAGGAACGCATCACGGAACTCGTTGCAGCCGGCGTGCTGGAGTAGACCGGGCACCCACGCTGCGACGCAGAACACGAC
>WTHE01000128.1:6109-8971 GCA_011523315.1 Candidatus Binatota bacterium | reverse complement strand
GCTGTCCAGCGCCGCCTTTCGGCGGCCCGGTCAGGCGCGTCAGCTGGGCCTGTTTTCGACGAAACAGAGAACCTGAGCTATAGCGGTTTCACCGGGGCGGCGACTGAGGAATTCACGGCGTAAAGTCCACCTGCAGGTTGGCGTACACCTCATTCGCGCTACGGACCAGCTCCCACGGGACGCCGGGCGCCTCGCGGTCGTTGCTGTGCATGATCAGGGGCAGGGTCTGACCGGCCGGCGGCTGGGGCTCGACAAACACCAGGGTCCCGGCCGCGCTGAGCTGAGGCTGGTCAAAGGCGATAAACCGGTCGCGGTCCCAGACGCTGTCCTGCATGCTCAGCGTCAGCACGCTTGTCTGACCCGGCTGGATCAGGCCGCTCGGCTGGACGTCCATGAGCAGCGCCGTGCCCTCGGGGTCGGGATACGCCCCCAGGCTGTCGCGGTTGACAAAAGACAGATAGCTGGTGGTGAATTTCCGCAGGAGAACAGGCGACTCGGCCAGATTTGTCACCTCGACCTGTACGCGCAGCGCCCGGCTGGTCGGCTGGTAGCGCATCTCCATGATCGTCGTCCGCACAGCCTGGGGCAGAGGCTGGGAGTCCGGCAGGTTCCACTCTCTGGGGGTCTGATGCGGGATGGTCGGCGGCATGTTGGCGTTGGTGATCCACAGGCCGCCGATCAGCACGGCTGCCAGGACTGCACCGAAAACACCCGCGACCCTTTTATCCCGTCGGCTGAACTGTTCCTCATCCACCCCTTCGAGCAGCAGCATGTAGCGGACCAGGAGCGGTTTTGCGGCCCAATAGACCAGCCAGGCCACGCCCAGCAGGCCGAAAGCCAGATGCCAGCCCACAATCCGGCCAAAGCCGAAGTGTTCCAGATCAATCGTCTCGCCGGTGGCCGACAGTGTGACCTGGTAGCTCGGCGGGCCGTCGCCGGGCTCGACCTCGATCCACTTGGCCGGGCCGACCAGACCGCCCGTGCCGGCCAGGTTGATCATGGGGTGGACGTGGTAGCGTCCGGGCTGGCGGGCCTGGAGCACGAGGCGAAAATCGTACAGTCGGCCGATCTCGATATGGAAGGCATTCTGGATGAAGCGGCCGTTTATCCAGCGCTCTTTGGTCGCCAGCTTAGGACCCGGCACCAGAACCCCGATCCAGCTGAGTTCGGGCTCGGGCAGGATCCGAGGCCACGATTCCATCATGCGGAATTTCCCGCTGATGGTCATGGTTTCGTTGACCTTGAGCCGGTCGTGGGAGAAGCTGACGTTGAAAAATGCCAGGCCACGCATGCGCACAAAGGGTTCCAGATTGTGCTCGCCGTGGGCGGACAGCGATGTTGGCGTGCCGATCAGCAGGCTCAGCCCCAGGACGGCCGCGATCCAGATGCGTGCAAAGCTGGCCATGTCTGCCTGCTCGTCCGGGCTGTCAGGTCTGTTTGAGGATTTTCCTGGTCGGCAGCACGCCCAGGGCGTGACCCAGCAGGATGCCGAGCCAGTAGACCAGGGTACAGGTGACGCCGGCCATGAACACGCTGATCCAGATCCGCTGGCCCAGAAAGGATTGCAGGGTGCCAACGTCGATCCGGCGCAGATACTCGGGCGTTTGAGGCCGGATGAAGTAGTAGCCCATCAGGTCGGCGACGGTGAAGGTCTTGCCGAACAGGCTCAGGGGTTGCAGAAACGGCATCAGCATGAGCCAGTTGACCGCGTAGAACAGAAAGCCCCACAGAAAACCGCCGACTAAGCTGGTGACCAGATAGCTCCGGCTCCAGAACAGGGTCAGGTCGAGCAGCATGGCCAGCGGGATGGTGGTCGACGGCCAGACAAAATTGAGCGGGTAGAACTCCAGGCCGTGAAAGCTGAACACCCGGCTGAGCCACGCCCCGACCAGGACGAAGACGGCGGCAAAGGTCGCGCCCAGGGGCAGCCGCAGATAGTGCCAGGCCAGATAGTGCCCGACCGAGCTGACCAGCAGGGCCGAGACCGGTCCGACGATCGGCCACCACAGTTTGTCTTTCCAGTCGACCCAGAAGTCCCAGTCGCCAAAGTACAACATCCGGCTGACGTGGGGGATAACGGTAAAGAAGCCGACCAGGGCGAGGATCAGCATCAGGTCGAAGATCTTCGCCTCTTTCGTCCGGCCCAGAGCGGTGAGGTCCTGCGCGTTCATGCTGAGGGTCAATGCGGGACTAGGCCCGGGCGGACCGCTCTTCCGGCACGTCTGCCTGGGCCGCCTGCTCGGCCATGGCTTTCAGGTTCTTGAAGATGTGCGGCACAGTCACGAACAGCAGGGCAAAGCCGGCAAAAAAGAAATACGTCGCCCAGGCAAACGGGAAGTGGTAGGGCTGGACGAACAGCTCTTCGGTGATCCAGCTGGAGTGGCCGAGTTCGTTAAAACTGACATTGGCCAGGAGCAGCCAGGCGCCGGCCGGGAAGAGCAGGTAGGAGATCGGCAGGCCCTTGCCGTTCTCACCCACGTACAAATAGTGCAGCCGTTTATAGGCGTACCACGAGCTCAGCCCGGTCATGATGATGAGCATCGGAAAGGTGAAGAAAAACAGGGGGATATGGCTCGGAGTAAAAGCCGTGTCGCGGACCACGATCTGGTGCCAGGAGGCGTCTTGTTCGGCAAAATAGCTCACCCCGAAGCCGAACATGGCGGCCACCACCACCGTCGCCCACAGCTTGCCGATATGGCTCAGTTCATGCTGGGCCAGAATGCGGTGGTGCTCCCGGCGCTGGGCTTCACACACCTGGCAGGGCTTGCGGTAGGCCATCCAGCCCAGAAATCCGACCACGGCCAGAATGCCGAATTCGAGATACAGCAGCCCCAGCCAATAGGTGGCAAACTCGGGCGTTGT
>WTHE01000128.1:0-6009 GCA_011523315.1 Candidatus Binatota bacterium | reverse complement strand
TCTGCGGCGCTGACCGTATACTTCTTGGCCTCAACCGGGCCGGCCACCAGCCGGGGGATGGCCTTGAGGAATGTGGCCATGTGGTCGGTCTGCATATGCCGGGCGAGGGCTTCCTCAGACTCCCACTCCTCAAACACCCGTATGAGGTTGGGATCGGCCAGGTCGGCGTAGAACTGGTAGAACAGACACCCGTCTTCGGCCTGGGTGGCTTTTGCCATGTCAAGCGCCAGTTGGACGGCCTCGTCACGGCTTTCGGCCTTGATCGGAATAGTCCCTGAAACAACAAGCATGTGAGTCCTCCCTGAGTGCGATGTGGCCGCGATTATTGCAGCCCTGTCAGCCCGATGCAAACGCATGTTGGCGAGGCCCCAAGCGCGGTGTACACTGGCTGTCGGTCCGATTTCTGCCGTCCGTCTGGAGGAGATATGAAAGAGTTTCGCAGTCTCTTGTACGAGAGTCCGGCGCCGCATGTGGCTCGGATTGTCCTCAACCGGCCCGAGACCCGCAACGCCCAGGATACCCGTCTGCTGTACGAGCTGAACCACGCCTTTGACACGGCCGCCCAGGATGACGAGGTCAAGGTGATCATCCTGGCCGCCAACGGGCCCCACTTTTCGTCCGGCCACGATCTGCGCGAACCCAATGCCTCGGAGGCGATGGCCGAGTTCGACACGGTCGGCACCTGGTGCGGCTTCACCTGTGCCGGCGCCGAAGCCCAGATGGCACGCGAGAAGGAAATCTATCTGGGCTTTTGTGAACGCTGGCGGAATATCCCCAAACCGACCATCGCCGTGGTTCAGGGCAAGTGCATCGCCGGGGGGCTGATGCTGATCTGGCCCTGCGACATCATCATTGCCAGCCAGGACGCCCAGTTTGTCGATCCGACGGTCAGTTTTGGAGTGGACGGGGTCGAGTATTTTGCCCACCCGTGGGAGATGGGGCCGCGCAAAGCCAAGGAATTGCTGTTTACCTCCGACTGGCTGTCGGCCCACGAGGCCAGAAGCATCGGCATGGTCAACCGGGTCGTGCCTCGTGAGCAGCTCGAACAGGCTGCGCTGGAGATGGCGGCCAAAATTAGCCGCAAGCCGCTGTTTGCCCTCAAGCTGACCAAGGAGGCGGTGAATGCGGCCGAAGATGCCCAGGGGCGGGTGGCGGCCATGCAGACCTCATTCTCCCTGCACCAGCTGGCCCATACCCATAATCTGCACGTCCACGGCATGCTGATCGATCCGAGTGGCCTACCGCCGGATACGGCCAGGGCGCTGCGGGCCAAAACCAACCAGAAAGCGAGCTAACCATGCAATATCGTACACTCGGCAAGACCGGTCTGCGGGTTTCGGAAGTCACCCTCGGCGGTGGCGGCATCGGTATGGTGTGGGGCGAGACGACCGAAGAAGAGTGCCTCGAAACCGTCAAAGCCGCAGTCGCCGCCGGCATCAACACGATTGATGTGGCTCCCATCTACGGCAAAGGCACGGCCGAAGAGATTGTCGGTCGGGTCTTGCCCGAACTGGACGAGAGACCGCTCATTGCCACCAAGGTCTTTCTCCAGCCTCAGGAACGGACTGATCTGGCCGGAGCCATTCGGCGCTCTGTCGAGGCCAGCCTGAGCCGCCTGGGCTGCGAGCGGATCGATATTTTCCAGCTGCACAACCAGATTGAGCCTGAGGAACCCAGCGCTCCGCTCCGGCTCAGCCTGCACGAGGTTCGCCGACCGAACGGGGTGCTCGACACCCTGCAACAGCTCAAGGACGAAGGCGTGGTCGGCGCCATCGGCTTCACCGGCATTGCGCGCCACGACGTGATCGAGGAGCTGCTGTCCGAGGCCCGTTTGGAAACGGTCCAGCTGGTGACGAACATCCTGAACTCCGAGGGCGAGATGGGCGCGGCCGGTGACGGCGCCTACCGGGATCATCTCAAAATGGTGCAGACCGCCCAGGCCAATGGGCTGGGGGTGTTTGGCATCCGACCGTTTGCCGCTGGCTCGCTGACCGACGCCATCGACCGCTCCCTGCCCGACGACCACCCGGTCGCCGCCGACTTTGCCCTGGCCCATAGCGAACTCGGCTTTCTGACCGACCAAGACTCAATGGCCGTGGCGGCCATGCGCTATGCGCTCAGTCTGCCCGGCGTTAGCACGGTTGTGACCGGGGCTAAAAATCGGGCCGAGTTGGCCGAGGCGATTGCCGCCACCCGGGCCGGGCCGCTTTCGACCGAGGTCATGGAACGGATTGCCGAGCTGCAACAGACGGTCTTGAAACGCCCCGCTTGAGGGTGTCCCCGGCGACCCCACGATTGCCACATCAAGCTTACGGGCGACCGACCTTGGCTGCCCACTTCTACACCTGGGCTTTCCAGTCGCCCTGGGCGACAATGCCGGCCGCCTGGGGCAGAACCTGCTCGCTGAACTGCTGCATCTGATCTTCGAGTTCCTGGCGCTGCCCCGACGGGCAGTCGAAAAAACACACCATCAGCGAATAGCCGGCCTGGGCAAAACGCTCCAGGTCGGTCAGGATCTGGTCCGGCGTACCTGTACAAATGCGGCGGGGATTGGCCCGCGCCTGAAAGGTGGTTGATCTTCTCTTCCTAACCGATTGGTTAAGATCAACCACCTTCGGATCGTCCGCTGTGGTCAACCGGGCTGAGCTGACGCCGATCATGGCAAACTCGGCCGGGTCTTTGTGCTGACGCTCAAGCTCACGGCGGATAACCTCCTGAGCCTTGGCGTAACGGCCCGGCTCGGCGTGCGAGTCCAGAAAAATGGGGTAGAAGCCATCACACAGGCGCGCCGCCCGACGGGCGCCGGCCACGGTCACCCCGCCATAAATAATCGGCGGGGCAGGGCGCTGAACGGGTTTGGGGTCCATCGACACCGCCTCAAAGCGGTAGAACTGGCCTTGGAAGCCGACCGCCTCGTCAGCCCAGGCGCGTTTATAGACCTCGATACACTCCTCAGTCTGGGCCGCGCGCTTGGCATACTCAAGGCCGAGCGCGTCAAACTCCTCCTGCATCCAGCCGGCCCCAACGCCGAACAACAGCCGGCCGCCCGACAGCTGGTCGATGGTCGCAAACTGGCGCGCATCGCTCAGCGGGTTGCGGTAGGGCGCGATCAGCACGCTGGTACCGAGCTTGAGGCGGCTGGTGCTGACCGCCACCGCGCCCATGACGACTGCGGCGTCAAGCATGGTATGCCGCGACTCGTAGGCGCGCGTGCCCGAGGCGTTGGCCACATGGGCGCTGGTCGAGGCCATCGGCATGCACACATGGTCGGGAAACCACATTGAGTGATAGCCGAGGCGTTCGGCCAGCTGGGCAGTCTGGACCGGCTGCATGTGTGCGACGCTGATCGAACGGGCCAGAAAGTTGACTTCGTCCCGATAGCCAAAGCCGTGGGTGGTAGCGTATAGACCAATATCCATATCTCTTGTCTCCCGCCCGCTCCCGTAGCACCGGGCGCTCGGTACGGTCAAGGGCAGGCCCGCCCAGGGGCTCAGTTTGAGGATGTTTACCCCGGCCACACATTGAGCGATTCTCTCTTTAGTTCTCAAAATACATTGTTCGAGCTGCCGTTTGCGTGGTATGGGACATCATGAGGAAGCGAAAGGCGTCAACATGAAAAAAAGCCTGCGAGCGGGCGCTGTGCTCTTCAGTTTCGTCTTTTTCACCACCCCAACGGCAGGGAGCCTCCCCATGACCCCTCTGGACATTGCTCAGGCGTATTACTTGGCCTTGTATGGCAAAGAGTTTGAGCAGGTGCGGGCCGTAGCGGCGCCGGATATGGTGTTTGAAGACCCGACTGCTCTGGCTGAGAGTGGTCTCGCCTCTCAGCTGGATTCGCTCGCCGCCTTTCTCGACTACATGGCGGCCAATCTCGGGGAGGACACCACCGTCCGTATCGTGAAGAGTTTTGCGTCGAACGACCGCGTCGTGCTGTATGTTGAAATCACGGGCACCGCGTCCGCCCAGTATTTTGGCGGTCCCGCACATGAGGCGGTAGAGGTCAAAGCCGAAGGCCTCACCGTGTTGCAGATCCACAAGGGGCGGGTGATTCGCCATACCGATTACTTTGATTATCCCGCTTTGAACGCTTTTGTCGCGGCCCAGCTCCGGTGACACCTTGTCCGTTCTCAGCCAGCCGGCAATGTTAAATTTTGATGAAATGTGGCCCCTCAGCAGCGCCACGTATTTGCGGGAGCTGCCGGGTTCCGGTAGGTTGCCTGCTTCCCCACCCCAGGGGCTGTGTTCTCCTGCCGCCCTAACCACCTGAGCACGGCCCCGTCCTCTCATCTTGGAAGCTTGACACTTTGGGCGTTATCGGACGTTGCGGGTGGGGCGGCCGAGACGTGGTATAGAAGAATCAGGGACTTATGGGGCACGGCAGGCCACGCCCGACTGAACGAATCGTGGGTGAAACGGCCGAGTGGCCGAAGATTGTTCAGCTCGGGGTAAGGGGGAGCGCTGTGGGAGAGGCTGATCCAAGAATCGTTGCCGCAGACTTCTATCACCAGCATTATCACGCGATAAGGCCATCCTTGCGGCCTGGCACGAACAAGACGAAGCTCGGAGACGACGAAAACCGGATTTGCCGCTTCTGCAGGAAGAGGGAGCCTGAGGTTTCGTTTCGATCTGACGCGCATGCAATCCCGGAATCTCTTGGCAATAAAATCCTCTTTACCAACTACGAATGCGATAGCTGCAACCAATTTTTTGGACGCGGCATCGAGAACGATTTTGGCATTTGGTCGCATATCGACCGGACGCTCGGCGGTATCTCTGGCAAGCATGGAGTGCCGACCGCGAAAGGAGCTGGCTGGCGCATCGAGAACGAGAGCGATCACATCCAGGTCAAGCGGGACGGCACAGCTCCAGACTATGTTCTTGACGAAGAAAAAAAACGGTTTCAGTTCGATATCGAACGGGGGACGTACACACCGGTCGCGGTGCTTAAGGCATTTGTCAGGATCGGCCTGACCCTGATGCCGGGCGAGGAATTGCCGAATTTTTCTGAAGCTCTGGACTGGATTCAGGAGGAAGACCACACCAAGAGCAGCGTAGAGCAATGCCCAGTGTTCGAGACATCCTTATCGGGGATGAAGCTGGATCGTGCGCATGCCTTTCTGCTGATTCGTAAGGCCGGCGTAAGAGGGGTTCCTTATGCCTTTCTGAACCTCGCCTACGGCTACAAGATGTTTCAGGTCTGCCTGCCCTCCCTTCAGGATCGTGCCATCAATGGCCGGGATCTCACGTTTCCACCATATCCGATACTGAATGAGATTGATCCGGCGTTGTACAGGGAGATACATGTGAAGCCTCTGGACTTCTGTGGGAGAGAGCAGGTCAAAGGCGAGCAAGTTCCGGTTGCGTTTGGCTTTGCTCAGATTGAGATAAGAGGCTAGCGGGAAAAAATGGAAAAATTGGGGGTGGTAGGATACATATTTTGTTGCACAAAAACAGGCTGCTCCTCTCAATCTCCCTGCCCCATCCATCTTCTCACTGTGTCATAAACCTCCGTTTCCCAAGCCACCGTGCAGGAGCCGCGCCGCCTCTGGCTCGCTGAAGCGCGGCCTCCCCCACAGCAAGGGTGCGCCAGGATATCTGTCACACCCTTGCGATTCGGACGGCCTTAGGTGAGAGGGAGAAAAATCTTTGGCCCTCTGCTAGATATCATCCCTGACACTCCACGCGGGTCGCTCCCGCAGTCCCGACGGGGAGGGAGAATAGGCGGAACCCTGCACGTTCCCTCGTGTTGTGGTAGACAACGGCCCGCCACCATAAGACAAGGGAAGCCTGCTCATGCGTACGCTTGTCCTGCTTCTCGCCCTTTCCATTCTAGCGCACTTTCAGCAAATTCTGATGCGTCCCACGGGCTTTCCCCGCGAGCCGGGGTATGCGAAGCTGGCGGGCAAATCGAGTGCAGGAGGACCGCGATGAGTCGAGCGTATTCAGCCGATTTGCGGGAACGGGTGTTGGCCGCTGTGGCGGCCGGCCAGTCGGCCCGCGGGGCGGCCG
>WTHE01000598.1:6162-9022 GCA_011523315.1 Candidatus Binatota bacterium | reverse complement strand
ATGGCTTCGGGCCGGACTGCAGTCTTATTCTACGCCCAGCCGATTTTCCTGGCCCTGCTGGCGTCGTACTTCCTGTCCAGTGACCGGCTCACCCAGCGCAAGCTGTTCGGCCTAGGGCTTGCCTTTGGCGGTGTGATCGTGCTGTTTCTGGCCAAGCTTGGCGGCGGCGTCACGCCGACCATCATCGGTGACGCCATCGTGCTGAGCGGCGCGGTCGCTACCGCTGTCTCCGGGGTGATGACCAAGCGGGTGGCCGGTCGGATCAACCCGGTGGCCCTGATCTGTTGGCAGTCCTGGATGTCGTGGCCGCTGTTGGGGCTGTCTTCCTGGATATGGGAGGCGGATGCCGCGTTTGTTTTTTCCGGGCGGGCGGTCCTGTCCATCCTGTACCTGGGCATTGTGTCGGCCGCCTTTGGCTTTGTTGCCTATGCCTGGCTGATCCAGCGCAACTCGGCAACCCGGGTGGCGGCGCTGACCTTTCTGTCGCCCGTGTTTGCCGTGCTGTACGGCTGGCTGCTGCTCGGCGAGTACATGGGGGTCAGCCAACTCGTCGGTGTGGCCGGGGTGTGCCTGGGCGTCTATGTTGTGAACAGCGGCCGGATGCCGTATCCGCAGACGGCGGCGGACGACCAGGAGCGGGGCGTGCCCACGGCTGGAGGTGAGGTGAGAGTGTCGGGCGTACGCTAGCGCGTCCTCCCAATCACGTATCGTGTTGCTTTCCTTCCCGGTGTTTGCCAAACGGACGCCTGGTCGGGAAGAACATGGACAAGGATTCGTCACCCATGATGAGGTATTATCGCTCTCCGGGCTCTCGCTACAGACCCACGCTGCTCGCTTTCGTGCTGGTGCTCGGTTTTTTTTCCGTGGGCCAGACCCAAGCCGGTCGTACCGAGGGCGCGTTCAGACCAGCCGAGGCCACGGCTGAGGCCACAACTCCCACCGCACTCAGCATTAGCCTGCCGGCGGTGACCGACGCCGAGCGGGCGGAGTGGGCGCTGCGGGACACGACCGGCCCGCTGCAAGTCGGCTTTGGCCGGGAACTCCCGGTCGCCTATCAGGACGACCTGGCGCCTCGGCTGGAGTGGGTCGCCCGCAGCGATGGGACCCTGGTCAGTGCGGTCAGGGTCACGTCCCCCGGCGCCTGGGCACTGCGGGTGGCGGTGTCTGCCAGCTTAGGCCCCGACGCTACCCTGCGCTTCTTCAATCCGGCTGACCCCGGTCAGCACTTCGAGCCCGTGACCCAGCAGGATTTTGCGTTCCAAAATACTGACCCAGATACTGACCAGAATACCCGGTCGGCTGAGGACCTGGAGCTGCCCGACCTGCCGGTCTGGTCTCCCGTCATTGCGGGCGAGACCGTCGGGATGGAAATCAGCCTGCCGTCGTCCCAAGCCGTGTCCACCTTCTCGCTGTATGTGGACCAGGTCTCTCATCTGGTCTCCCACCCGGTCTCTCACCCGGTCTCCCACCCGGTCTCTTCCGTTCCGCGCTACCAGCCGCAGCGTCTGGTCGATATTGGGCGCGCTTCCTGTGGGCATATCGATATCCAGTGTGCAGACCCGCCGGTGGGCTCTCAGGCCGGCGCAACGGCCAAAATGATTTTTACGACCGAGGATGGCTATACCGCCGCCTGTACGGGCACCCTGCTGAAGGATGGCGCAGGTGACTCTGTCATTCCGTACTTTCTCACCGCCCATCACTGTATCGAGACCCAGTCCGTCGCCCGGACGCTGGTTACCTATTGGGACTTTGAGCGCACAATCAAGCGCGACAGCGAAACCGAAACCTGTGAGGGGGACGATCCAACGACGCTGACCCAGCTGACCGGTGGAGCCGACCTGCTGGCGACGCACCCCGATTCGGACTCGAGCCTGCTGAGACTCAGGCGCCCCCCACCGGGTGACCGCGAGTATGTGAGCTGGGATGAGACGCCCCTCACCCATCCCACCGAGGTGTATGGGGTGCATCACCCTGCGGCTGACCTCAAGAAATACAGTGCCGGGCTGACCGTAGATTTCAGAGACATCTATCTCGGTCCCGAGCTCCAGGAGGTGCGGACCGTTGAGGTGAGGTGGTTGCAGGGCACGGTCGAACCGGGCAGCAGCGGGTCCGGCCTGTTTGACCTGGCCGGGAATCTGCGTGGCGTCGCCTCGGGTGGTCCTGCGGACATGGAGTGCGGCGCCAGCGTCGTGTATGGCCGTTTTGACCGCTTCTTTCCCCTGATCCGCCACCATCTGGATCCCGACGGGGATATGGATGGGAATACGCGCGAGGCGGCGACCGGCGTGGGCGCGTCGTCCTCCACCCCGCGTTCGCTGGAGGACGGGGGAGATATCGACTACTTCCGGGTCGAGGTGACCCAGGCCGGAACCCTGACGGTCGAGACGACGGGCAACACGGATACCTTTGGGCAGCTGCGGGGAGCCGACGGCCAGTGGCTCGGCGAGGACGACGGGGGCAGCGGGCTCAATTTCCGGCTGGCGCGGCAGGTCACGGCCGGGACCTACTATATCCGGGTGAGCGGCTTTGAAAATGCGACCGGACCGTACACGCTGGTCGTGCGCTTCGCCGGAACAGGAACACCGGGAGAGGATCACGCCGGAACGCTCGGGCAAGCCAGCAGCGTTGCGCTCAACTCGTCTACCTCGGGGGTCCTGGAGGACGGGGGGGATATCGACTACTTCCGGGTCGAGGTGACCCAGGCCGGCATCCTGACAGTCGAGACGACGGGCAACACGGATACCTTTGGGCAGCTGCTGGACGCCGACGGCCAGCGGCTCAGCGAGGACGACGACGGGGGCCGCCGGCTCAATTTCCGGCTGGCGCGGCAGGTCACGGCCGGGACCTACTATATCCGGGT
>WTHE01000598.1:0-6062 GCA_011523315.1 Candidatus Binatota bacterium | reverse complement strand
CAGTAGGGGCACGGCATGCCGTGCCCCTACGCGCTGGCGGCGTATGCGCACCGCGTCGCGAGTGGAGGTAGCCTCGTCCTCAGGGAGCAGGCCGGGGTGAGGGTGGGGTCAGCGTAACGCCGCCTCAGCGATCATGTCATGCAGTATGGCCTGGGCTTGCGTTTCCAAACGCTGCTCAGCCTTGGCCTGCCACAGGCCGACAACCGCCAAGGTGTGGGCTTGTGAGGCGAGGTTGGTGCGCGTTTTGGCTATGCTGAGCGCCTGGACGGTCAGGGAGGCAGATTTTTCTTGCGCCCCCTGTTGTGTATAGGCAGCGGCGATTTTGGCCAGGAGTTCCGCTTTTTCCGGTGCCGCCTGCATGAGCTGTATGACACCGACCGCCTGGTCGTACCGACCGGCCTGGTGGTGGACTTCGGCCACCGTCTGCAGCGTGGCTTCGCGCCAGTCCGGCAGCCTGATAGCCATCACCAGCTGCACCGCTGCTTGGCTCTCACCGGCCTGCGCGTAAGAGCGCGCCAGCTGTCCCAGGGCGCTGGCTCTGGGCTGTGAGTCCCGAAGGGAGCGGATCAGGCTCAAGCCGCGGTCGGTCTGACCAGCTCTGACATACTCCAACCCAATCTGGGCCACGACCTCGGCCTGACGCGCCTGATCGGTCATGGATTCAGCAATCTGGAGCGCTGCGGCGAACGCACCCGCCCTGGCCTGACTCCGGGCAATACGGGAAAAAGCCTGAGCCTTGAGGCGCGGGTCGTGTATCGTCCTGGCCTGCCGGAGCGCCTGCTGGTCGGCATCCTCGTCGAGGTAGGCGCGGACGACACGTCCGACGACCTCATCCCGCTGAGGCTGGTCGGTCAACAGTTCGGCGAGGTGCAGGGCGGGCGCGATTTGCCCGAATTCAAGATAGCTCTGGGCAACGTGTCCCAAAGCCTCCGCCCGCTGGCCTGGCGCCTGGATTGCCTGGGCGAGCTGACGCGCCCGTTGCAGCTCGCCTCGATTCAGATAGCTGAGGACAATGCTTTCCTCGATTTCGGCCCGACGCATCTGGTCGGGCATCGTTTGTGCGGTCTGACGCGCCGCTTCAAGGTCTCCAACCTCAACCTGACCGAGCGCCAGCTGGACCCTGGCATCGAGGCGTTGCACGGGGTCTTGAATGGTCTCGACCAGCGCGTGCGCCGTGTCCGACCGGCCGGCTTCGAGGTAGCCCAGGGCAATGCGTCCGATAAGACGTGCCCGCTGCGCCTGCTCTTCGATTGCCCCGGCGACGTGTCGGGCTGTCGATAACACGTCCCGAGCCCGCTCAGCCAGGCCAAATTCGAGCTGTTTCTCGGCAATCTCGGTCAAGGCTTGGGCGATGAGGAAAGGCCGGGCATGGCTCGCTTCATGGCTCGCTTGCAGGTGCTGGATCAGCCCGGAAACGCGCTCGGGCTCACCGGCCTCGACTGCGGCCTGCGTGAGCGCGACCAGGAGAGTGGTCCGATGCCGCGAGTCTCTCAGGTTCAGGGCAGTCTGGAGGGCGCGGTCGCTCTGGCCCAGGCGGACATAGGCATGTCCTATCTGTCCCAACACCAGACTTTTGAGAGGAGGGTGAGGAACCCGCTGAGCCAGCTGGACGGCCTGGTCCAGCATCGACAGCGCGGTCGCCTGTTGGCCGGGGTCGGTCAGCGTGCCGGCGACCTCGGCCATCACCCAGGCGCTCGACGACGCTTTCCCCGCCCCCTGGGCGACTCTGAGGGCGTCCGCGTACTGCCCACGCCTGACATGCTGAAGCGCGATGTCGGTTAATAGCTCGACTCCGAACAGGGCGTGAGTCGTGACGATTTGCCGGGCAAACCGCAAGGCCTGCTCGGAGCGGCCGGCGCGTATGGCTCTGCGCGCCAGACGCTCCAACATATTCGCCCCGTGCGGACTATCGCCGATCAGCTGAGTCGCCCGCGCCGCCCGGTCGTCCTGGCCGAGTTCGAGATAGGCCAGCCCGATCTGTTCGAGAATTTGCGCCTTATAGACCGTCTCGGGGAGTCGCTGGGCCAGGAACAGGGCGCAGGCCAGGGTACTGCGTTCGGCCTCAGCCATGGCCGTGACACTCGGAATAATCGCGTTCTGTAAGGCGCCGAGGGTGTAGGGACCGATAAGAACAGGATCGGCGGCGCGTCGGATGGAGCGACGGGCGGAGGGCGGAGCCGGGTGGACACTGCGCGCTTTGTGCAGCGCGGCCCGGTACAGCTGGGCGGCGGTGACAAAGCTGGTGCGTTCGGCCGCCTGGGCTTGCTCAAACAGCTGAACGGCTTCGACCAGCGCGGGATGGACGGGTTCTTCGGATTCGGAACAGCTGGTGAGGAGGAGTCCCGCAACGCCGACCGACACAAGGCCCACGAGACTGCGGCGAAACGGCTGCCAGGTGAACATTCCTTCTCTCCAGAACACATGCGGCTTCCCCGCAGACTGAGGCGGGCGCCATCAAGAGCGCCCCGCTTGTCGAAACCGGGTTCCTGGCGCCGGTGGGTTTTCCGGCGGTCCGGCAAAACACTGGGCGATTGACATCCAGGACTGCGCCGTGTCGCCACGGACCTGGAGGCTGGTGTCGGCGATATTGCGCACCTGGGTCACGACCTGACAGAACTCAAGCGCCTGTCCCCGGACCGTGTTCTCGTCCTGGGGCGGGTTCCACTCCCACACCTCGCCCGACGGGGCGCTGAGCCGGACATAGGGCGGATCGCTGGGAACGGGCAGGCTCCGGTTGCGAAAGGTCCAGCCAAAGGTATTGATGCCGATCACGGCGACGTTTTTGAGGCGGTCGGTTGCGCTGCGGTCTTGGCCCAGCACATCGTATACGGCCTGGGCGTGCGCCCAGGTTTCCATCAGGCGGGCGCTGATGCTTGAGCGCACGCTCATATCCGGGCCGACCCATTTGACCCGCAGCTTGGGGTCGGCGTCGGCAAAGCGATCCGCCATTGCGGTGTAGAACTCTCGCCAGCGCTGTAACAGGGCTCGGTTGTTTAGGCCGTCCAGCCACTCGTGGGTGGCGGCCAGACGGCCGGCGCCTTTTTTGTTCGCCCGACCGAAGGTCTGGATAAAGTCGAGAAAGGCCCGGCTGTCTTGCAGCGAGAGGTCGGCCAGATAGTTGCCGAGATGGATATGGGCCAGCACGTCGTTGATGGTCCAGTCCTTGAACTGGGTCGGGCGGCTCCAGTCGGGTTCTTCCAGGCTGTCGAGCAGCTCGCAGAAGACATCGCTCTCTACGCGAAAATCGAGCGCTTGGTCTAACATGTGGGGCTTCTCCTCATTCCCGCCACATTCTGTCTGCCGTTCATCATTCAGCATTCCTCCTTCATCATTTACAGCGCGGCGGTCCTGAAGAAACGGCGCAGGATACGGCTCAGCTTGAAGGCGTCCCGCGTTCCGGCCACCTCACGGATAGAGTGCATGGCCCACTGCGGCACGCCGACGTCGATGGTCCGCACTCCAATCTCGGCCGCGGTCAGCGGTCCGATGGTGCTGCCGCAGGCCATGTCGCTGCGCACCACAAAGGCTTGCACCGGGCTGTCTTCCTCGGCCGCCAGTTTGCGAAAGATGGCGCTGGTCTCGCTGTTGCTCGCGTAGTGCTGGTTGGCGTTCAGCTTGATGACCGGACCGTGGTTGAGCAGCGGACCGTGGTTGTCGTCGTAGCGGTCGGAGAAGTTGGGGTGCAGGCCGTGGGCGTTATCGGCCGAAATCAGCACCGAGCGCGACAGCGCCCGCCCGCGCTGCTGGGGCTCGGGCACAACGCGCTCCAGCATCTGCCTGAGCATCGGCCCGCGCGCCCCGGCGGCCGAGGTGCTGCCGACCTCTTCGTGGTCGTTGGCCACCAGCAGGGCGGCCTGCTCGGGCTCGGCCTCGGTCAGGGCCTGGAGGCCGATGAAGCAGCTCAGCAGGTTGTCGAGCCGGGCCGAGGCGATGAACTCCTGTTCCAGGCCGATGAATTCCGGGGCTTGGGTCGGATAGAAGAATAACTCGTAGTCCAGCACCTGGGCGATCTCCGCAGCGCCGTCGGCCTCAAGCCGGCGCTGGAGCAGGCTTTTCAGCTCCGGTTTTTCCTCGGTCTGGCCGAGGATGGGCGGGAGATAGGTCTGGGCGTTGATCGAGCGGCTGGTGTTGGCCTGGCGGTCGAGGTGAATGGCCAGGCTGGGAATGATGGCCACGGGCTGTGAAAAATTGACCAGCCGGTGGGCGAGCCGGCCGCGCTGGTCGAGATAGCTGACCCGCCCGGCCAGCGACAGGTCGCGGTCAAACCACGGGTTGAGCAATACCCCGCCGTAGACCTCGACCCCGAGCTGGACGTAGCCGTGGCGGTGTAGCTCGGGCTGGGGTTTGACCTTCAGACACGGCGAGTCGGTGTGGGCTCCGACCATCCGAAAGCCGCCCTCGGCCGGCGAGCCCTCGACCGGCAGGGTCCAGGCAATGATTGACGAGTCGTTGCGGGTAATGAAATAGCGTCCGCCGGGTCGCAGCGACCAGGTGTCGGCCTCGGCCAGGCGCTCAAACCCGGCCTGGGACAGGCCGGCGGCCATCTGCTCGACGGCGTGGAAGGGGGTCGGGGAGGCGGTCAGGAAGGCGGCCAGCCCTTGGTTGAAGCGGTGTTGGTCCATCGCTTCCTCTTAGCGCCGGGCCACACCGATGGCAAGACGCTGGCCGCACGCGGAATGAGGTCGGGGTTTTCCCCTATTCATCATTCCACGTTCGGCATTCATCCTTGGCTTCTAGCTGACGACCTCAGAGTGCGGGACCTGTTCCAGCAACTCGGCCGGATTGTAGCGTACCCCGCCGCGCACGACCGTGGTCGTACTGCGCAGCTCCCGCACGTCGCGGAGCGGGTCGCCGTCGAGAATCGAAAAGTCCGCATAGCGGCCCGCCGCCACACTGCCGACATTGTCCTCCTGGCGCAGGTAGCGGGCGGCAACCGAGGTCACGGCCTTGATCGCGTCCATGGCTCCAAGCGCTTCGGCCAACAGCTCAATCTCGCGCAGCAGGGCAAAGCCCGGCGGCGGGTAGGGCAGCCCGCCACAGTCGGTGCCACCAACCACCAGCCCCCCGGACTCGTGCAGGATGCGGGTCGCCTCCTGGTGTTTCTCCAGCGCTTTGACGCACTTTGCGGGGTCAAAGATGCCGGGGTGAATGTCCCAGTCGGGTCGCTCGCCAATACGGGAGGCCATGGCCCGCTGGCGTCCCAGAGCCATGGGTGGAATATAGCGGCGGTCGGGGTCTTTGAGGGCGGCTTGGGTGCCGAATTTCGCCAGCCACAGCAGGTCGAGCGTCGTGCCCATGTTGACCTGCTTGTCGACCATGGCGCCGAACCAGGTCTTGGCGCCCTCGCCCTCCAGGTCGGCCTCTTCCCAGCCCTTGGTAATCTGAGTCCAGAAACCGGGGTCCATCATCGACGCCCCCTGACCGAACTGCATGTCCAGGGCGCAGAACTCGTTGTAGGGCGAGATCCACATGTGCTCCAGGCCGTCAATGCCCTCGTTGATGAGGTCGAGCGAGTGGGTATAGCCCAGGTGGCCGGTGACCGGCACGCGCTTATCGACAAAGCGGATAATCGCCTTGGCCGTGTCGGGCGGCAGGGTGAAATACAGCTTGACCCCATCGACCCCGGCCTTGAGCAGGTCGCCGATTTTCTGGGGTACGGCTTCCACCGAGGGCACGCTGTCGAGCATTTCGCCCAGCTCGCCGTTATAGTCCATGCTCTGGTCCACCCCGTCGAGCAGCGGGCCGAGGACAAACAAGCGCGGACCGAGTTTGGCACCGGTTTTCAGGTCTTCCCGCAGCTGCGTGACCTTCTCCAGCTTGCCGCCCACATCCCGGGCGGTGGTCACGCCGGCGGCTATAAACAGCGGCAGCGATTCGCTGTCCAACAGGGTGGCGTGGACGTGGGTGTCGATCAGACCCGGCACGACCGTCTTGCCCGTCAGGTCGATGACCTCGGCGCCGGCCGGCGCCGGAGCGTCACTTCCGGTGATCTGGCTGATGCGCTCGCCATCGACAACGATGGACACGCCTTCCTGCGGTTGATCCGCCAGACCGTCAATCAG
>WTHE01000574.1 GCA_011523315.1 Candidatus Binatota bacterium | reverse complement strand
ACCCCGAGGCCGGTGGTCCCCACCTGTGGGTACCGAACAAGGCGCGCTGGGAGCTACGCGACACCCACGTCCTGCTGATCGACCCCAAGAGCGAGGATCATCCTTATAGCCACAAAATTGTCTTCATTGACGCCGAAACCTACTGGACGCTATGGATGTTCGCCTTTGACCGCCGGGACGACCAGCTGCTGCGGCTGAGCCACCACTTTCTGAAGTACTCGGAGAGTTATGCCCATGAGACCGCCATGCAGGCACCCTATCTCAAGCAGGACTTCTCCAATAACGTCGGCCACTATGTCTTCACGCATGTCGGCGAGACGGACATCAACGCCAAGAAGCCGCACGCGACCTACATGCACTGTTATGTGATGAAGCGCATCTTCTCGGCGGGCCGAGCCAAACAGTTCTACTCGCTGCGCAATATGGTCAGCGGCCGACGCTGAGGTGGCCTCCAGCCTCGGCATGACGGACGGCCCGCCCACTTCCTTCTCGGGCGGCCCGTTCCGCTATACTGGCCTACTGCGCCCGTTGCTCGGCCAGAGCCGCCTGCTTACTTGGCGTTGCCCTGAGCCGGCCCGGCGACCGACACCCGGTAGCCCGTCTTTTGCTCGTACTTATCAATCTCCTGGGCTACGGCGTTCATCGCCCCGCCGATCAGGCTGTCGTGATCGGTCCGGCACCACTCCCGCGAGCGAACCGACCAGTCGCCCGACCCCTGAAAGCGGGGGAAGACTTCCTTGGCCAGCAACTCGTACGAGGCCAGTGAGGCGGTGCGTTCGACCCAGTCGTTGGCCATGATCAGGTAGCAGCCAAATCCGCCCGACTGCTTTTTGAGACGCTTGATCTGGGCTGCGGCGTCGTCCGGCGTGCCGATCACGGCCGTTCCGGAGTCGATCAGGGCCTGGACCCACTTGCCCGGCTCGGGCTCTTCCGGGGCCAGCGGCAGGGCGACCACATTCTTGAAGTAGTCAATCCACTCATGAATGCCGTACTCGACCTCCTCAAGCGCCTGCTGGCGGCTCGGCGCTACATGCATCGGCCCGACCAGCCGCCAGCTGGCGCGGTCTACGCTGTGGCCGTGCTGGATAGCGTTGTCATTCCAGATTTTCCAGTGGTCGGCCAGCACGCCAAAACCCCCCTGGCTGGTTGCCCCCAGCGACAGCAGGCCGACCCCGTAATGCCCGGCCGTGCGTGGACCGGCCGGCGAGACCGTTGCCGCCACCGCGATTTCAAAATGCGGGTAGGTGTAGGGACGGAGCTGAAGACGAGCCTCGTCCAGGGTAAACCAGTCGGTTTTCATACTGACCGGCTCTTCTGAACTCAGCAACAGCATGATGGCGCCGAGCGCCTCTTCCATCCGTTCACGCTGGGTGGCGGGATCAATGCCCATCATCCGGGCGTCGGACGGCAGGGCACCGGGGCCGACCCCGAACATCACCCGTCCGCGCGTCATATGGTCAAGCTGAACGATGCGATCAGCCAGCATCAGAGGATGGTGGTAGGGCAGGGAGCTGACCCCGGTGCCGAGTCGAATATGTTCGGTGCGCTGGGCGGCTGAGGCAATCATGACCTCGGGCGAGGCGATGATTTCGAGCCCCGCCGAATGGTGCTCGCCGATCCAGGCTTCGTCATAGCCCAGTTCGTCGAGGCGTTCGATCAGCTCCAGATCACGTTCAAGGGCCAGGGTCGGGTTCTGCCCAGCGGGGTGAAAAGGGGCCATAAAAATTCCAAAACGTAAGGGGCGTTCCATACCGTGTCCTCCCTGTTTTTAGCGGCCTTTGGGCATCTCCAACACCCGCTCGGCAATGATGTTGCGTAGAATTTCCGAGGTTCCGCCCTCGATCGTGTTGGCTTTTGAACGGACGAAACCGTACTGCCAGTAGCCGTTGCTGCCGTCTTGATACAGCTGGGCGTAGGGCCCCTGGATGTCAACCGCCAGTTCTTGCAGGCGCTGGTTTGACTCGGCCCAGTGCAGCTTGGCGATTGAGCCCTCGGCTCCCGGCGGGGTGCCGCGCAGGAGTTTTGTCAGGGCGCGATAGTTGTTGAGCTTGAGCACCTCGCTGTCAATATACGCCTGGGCCATTCGCTGCCGGACGGTGGGTGCGTCCTTGAGCGGCTCACCGTAGCGGGTCTCGGCTCGGATTTCCTGCTGGAGATCCTGATAGGTCCGCTGCATGGCGAAAGTGAAGTAAAATCCCAGACCCTGGCGCTCGAACATCAGCGAGGTGATAATCACCCGCCAGCCGTGGTCTTTTTCGCCCAGCAACTGGGCCTTGGGCACTCTGACATCCTCGAAAAACACCTCGTTGAACTCGCTCTCGCCGGTCATCGTGCGCAGCGGCTGGATCGTGACGCCGGGGCTTTTCATATCGACCAGCAGGGCCGATATGCCCTGATGCTTTGGCGCGTCGGGGTTGGTCCGGACGAGCAGCAGACACCAGTCGGCATAGTTGGCCAGACTGGTCCAGACCTTTTGTCCGTTGACAATAAAGTCGTCACCGTCCTCTTCGGCCCGGGTCTGCAAAGACCCCAGGTCAGAGCCCGAGTTGGGTTCTGAATAGCCCTGGCTCCAGACCTCTTCGCCGCTGAGAATCTTCGACAGGTAGCGTTGCTTTTGGGCTTCGCTGCCGTGGGTGATGATCGTCGGCCCGACAATCTCCAAGCCCAGCACATTCATCAGGCCGGGCGCCTTGTGGGCCGCCATCTCTTGGTCGAAGATCATCCGCTCAACCAGCGAGGCACCCCGGCCGCCATACTCCTTGGGCCACGAGACACCGGCCCAGCCGCCCTCGTAGACCGTTTTCTGCCAGTCTTTCAAGAATTTGAGATCGTCTGGCGAGGCCTGGGGTTGCAGGTGACGCAGCTGACCGCTCTCGGGCGGGACGTGGGTTGAGAGCCAGGAACGGAGTTCCTGCCGAAAGGCTTCTTGTTGCGGCGTAAAGGTAAAGTCCATTCTCGATCCTCCCAGCGTCGATAGATCAAATCTGTCACTCTCAGTATGTCGCAGAATCATCTTATATATTTATGAATCTAATTTTTTCTTCAACCGTTGGTTTAACAGCTGTGGGTTGGCTTTGCCCTCCATGGCGCGCATGATCTGACCGACAAAAAAGCCGAGTAGTTTTTGTTTGCCGCCCCGGTAGGCGGCCACCTTGTCGGGGTTGTCGGCCATGACCTGATCGATCTGGGCGTCGAGCGTGTCGGCGTCGCTGACCTGCCACAGGCCCTTGGCCTGAATGATTGCCTCTGGCGGCTGCCCGCTTTCGTGCATGTCGTCAAAAACGGTTTTGGCAATTTTGCCGCTGATTTTGCCGTCGTGGATCAGGCTGACGAGCTGGGCCAGGTGTTCGGGCGGGCACGGCCAGCGAGAAATGTGCAGGTCGAGCTTGTCGTCTTTGAGCGCACGCAGCACGCTGTCCATGACCCAGTTGCTCATCGCCTTTGGATCGGTCGGATGGGCACGGACCGCCTGTTCATAGTACTCGGCGACCTCTTTATGGGCGGTTAAGACCTCCGCGTCATAGGCCGGCAGGTCGTAGTCCCGGACAAAGCGTTCCTGGCGGTCGGCCGGCAGCTCCGGCAAGCTGGTCTTGAGTTCCGTCACCCAGCTGTCGTCAACGACCAGAGGCAGGAGGTCGGGGTCGGGAAAGTAGCGATAATCGTGGGCAAACTCTTTGCTGCGCATGGAGCGGGTGACCTCCCGCTCGGCGTCCCACAGGCGTGTTTCCTGCACAATCGTTTCGCCCGCTTGGGTGGCCTGTATCTGGCGGTCGATTTCGTACTGAATGGCCTTTTCCACCGCCCGGAACGAGTTGACATTCTTGATCTCGGTCCGTGTGCCGAACTCGGCGCTGCCGCGTGGCCGAATCGACACGTTGGCATCACAGCGCAGGCTGCCCTCGTCCATATTGCCGTCGCACACCTCCAGATAACGCAGCAGGCTGCGCAGGGTGCGCAGATATGCCCCGGCCTCTTCGGGGCTGCGGATATCCGGCTCGCTGACAATCTCCAGCAGGGGGACGCCGGTCCGGTTCAGATCCACCAGACTGGCGTCGCCCCGGGCGTCGTGGATATTCTTGCCGGCGTCCTCTTCCATGTGAATCCGGGTCAGGCGCACCCGTTTGGTCTGATCGGTCTGGTCAATATGATTGTGGAGCGGCACGTCAAGATAGCCGTGCTCGGCAATCGGCAGCTCGTACATGCTGATCTGGTAACCCTTGGGCAAATCCGGATAAAAATAGTTCTTGCGCGCCCAGCGGCTGTGGGCCGCGATGCGGCAGTGGGTGGCCAGGGCGGTTTTGAGGGCATACTCAACCACCCGTTTGTTGAGCACCGGCAGTACCCCGGGCAGGCCCATGCACACCGGACAGGTGTTGTGGTTGGGCTCGGCGCCAAACTGGGTTGAGCAGCCGCAGAAGATTTTGGATGCGGTCAGCAGTTGGGCGTGGACTTCGAGGCCGATGACGGGTTCGTATTCCATGGCTCGTCTTTCGTTGGAGGTGCTGCTCAGAGAGGCGGTCTTGCCGTATGCCAGTCGGTGGCCTGCTCATAGGCGTAGCCGGCCTGCAACACGGCCTCCTCGCCAAACGCTTGTCCGATCAACTGGAGGCTGATCGGCAGGCCCTCGGTATCGAATCCGCACGGCAGCGACAGCCCCGGCAGTCCGGCCAGATTGACCGCAATGGTGAGGATATCCGACAAATACATGGTCAGGGGATCGGTGGCCTTCTCGCCGAGCTGAAACGCCGTTGTCGGCGCGGTCGGTGTGGCAATGATGTCGCACTGCTCAAACGCGCGCAGAAAGTCGTGTCGAATCAAACGGCGCACCTTCTGCGCCTTCAGGTAGTATGCATCATAGTAGCCGGCTGACAAGGCATAGGTGCCGAGCATGATCCGCCGTTTGACCTCAGGCCCAAACCCCTGGGCTCGGGTCTGACGGTACATCTCGGCCAGGTCGGTTGCCGACTCGGCCCGGTGGCCGTACTTGACGCCGTCGTAGCGGGCGAGATTTGAGCTGGCCTCGGCAGTGGCAATGATGTAATAGGCGGCGACCGCCTAGTCCGTATGCGGCAGCGAGATTGAAACCGGCTCAGCCCCCAGCTCTTGCAAGGTGTCGATGGCACGGCGCACCGCCTGGTCGACCTCCGACTGCATGCCTGCCACAAAATACTCTCTGGGAATACCGACTCGGAGACCCTGGACGCCACGCTCCAGCGCAGCCTGGTAATCCGGGACCGGACGGTCCACCGAGGTCGATTCTCGCGGGTCATGGCCGGCAATGACCCCGAGCAGGGTGGCACAATCACGCATGTCCTTGGTCAGGGGGCCGACCTGATCGAGCGATGAGGCATAGGCCACGACCCCAAAGCGGCTCACCCGGCCGTAGGTCGGCTTCAGGCCGACTACCCCGCAAAACGAGGCCGGGAGCCGGATCGAGCCGCCGGTGTCCGTACCCAGGGCGGCTACGGCTTGGTCGGCTGCCACACAGGCGGCCGAGCCGCCCGACGAGCCGCCCGGGACGCGTGACACATCCCACGGATTCCTGGTCGGCCCATAGGCCGAGTTCTCGTTGGACGAGCCCATGCCGAACTCGTCGCAGTTGAGCTTGCCCAGAATGACCGCCCCGGCGTTCCTGAGGCGACGGATCACGCCAGCATCGTAGGGCGGGATAAAGTGCTCGAGGATTTTCGAGCCGGCCGTCGAACGCAGCTCCTTGGTCAGAATGATATCTTTGACCGCAATCGGAATGCCGCACAACGGGGGAGGGCGGTCGGAGTTGGTGAGGCTGCGGTCAGCCGCCTCAGCCTGGGTCAGGGCCTGTGTTTCGTCCAGCGTCACATATGAGTGCAGCGTCTCGTCGGTGGCGCGAATCCGATCAAGCACAGCCCGGGTGAGTTCCTGGGCGCTGAGTTGTCGTGTGTCTAGGAGCGTGCGGGCTTGATGAATGGTCAGGCGGTAGGCGTCCATGGCCGTCATTCGATGATTTTGGGCACTTTCAAAAAGTCTGCCTGGCGCTGCGGCGCGTTTTGCAGCAGGGCGTCGGCGTCGGCTTGGCTCGTAACCCGGTCGTCGCGCAACGGCGTTTCCATCTCGACCGCATGGGCCAAGGGCTCAACCCCATCCGTATCCAGCTCGTTCAGCTTGTCCATGTAGGCCAGCACCTTGTCGAAGTGGGCGACCAGTTCGTCCGTTTCCGCCTCGTTGAGATCCAGGCGGGCCAAAAGCGCTACCCGCTGGACTTCTTGTCGGTTCACCCGCATAGTCCGTGCATCCTAGAAGAAAGGCCTTGATCCGGCTAGGGGCTCTCGGTTAGTCTCCGGCCATGACGGTCGAGCGAGGACGTCTGGGCCGGGCTGGGGAGACCGAGGCCGAGCGCTTTCTGCGGGCAAAAGGCTATACGATTGTGGCCAGAAACTACCGGTCCGGGGTGGGGGAGATCGATCTGGTGGCCCTGTCCCGGCAGACCGTGGTTTTTGTCGAGGTTCGTAGCCTGAGCGGACCGCAGTTCGGTGACCCGCTGGCCACGGTCACGCCGCGCAAACAGCGCCACATTGCCAGAGCCGCGCTGTCGTATCTCAGCCGCCATCGGCTGCACGACCGGGCGGCCCGTTTCGATGTCATCGGTATTCGGTGGCAGAATGACAGGGGCGCCAAACGGCCGGCTCGTATCACCCATATTCAAGACGCCTTCGAGCTACCGTCTGCCTACTAGAGGTTCCTATGTTGGATATCAGAATCGTTCGTGACGACCCTGAGTTCGTCAAGCGTGAACTCGGCAAAGTTGATTTTCCGGCCGCCGATATTGATGCCCTGCTGGAGTGTGACCGGCGGCGACGGGCTACCATCCAGGAAACCGAGACGCTGCGCGCCACGCGCACGAGTCGCTCAAAACAGATCCGCACTATGACCGACCCCCAGACGCGCGCGCAGGCGATTGACGAAATGCGGGCGGTCGGCGAGCGGGTCGGGCGACTCGAAAAAGAGCTGGGGGCTCTGGAAGACGAGTTTCAGCGGCGTTTGTTGTTGATTCCGAACCTGCCGCACCCGGACGTTCCGGTCGGCCGGGACGAGCATGACAACCGCGTGACGCGGCAGGTCGGCGAGCAGCGCGAGTTTGCGTTTCCGCCCAAGCCGCACTGGGAGTTGGCTGAGCAACTGGGGATTATTGATTTTGAGCGCGGGGTCAAGATTTCCGGCACCCGCTTCTATGTGCTCACCGGGCTCGGCGCCCGCCTCCAGCGCGCCCTGATCAGCTGGATGTTGGACCTGCATATCTCCGAACACGGCTATACCGAGGTGTATCCGCCGGTCATGGTCAAGGAACAGTGTCTGGTCGGCACCGGCAATCTGCCCAAATTCGGCGACAACCTATACCGGGACGTTGAAGAAGACTTCTGGTTTGTTCCCACGGCCGAGGTGCCGGTGACCAATCTGTACCGGGACGAACTGCTGGAGGCCGATCAGCTGCCCATCTACCATGTGGCCTACACCCCGTGTTTTCGGCGAGAAAAAATGTCGGCCGGTCGCGATGTGCGCGGCATTAAGCGCGGCCATCAGTTCGATAAGGTCGAAATGGTCAAGTTCGTGCGGCCCGAGACCTCGGATGCCGAACTGGTCAGTCTGGTAGACAATGCCGAGGATGTCTGCCGCGGGCTCGGCGTGCCCCACCGGGTGGTGCAGATGTGTACCGGCGACCTGAGCTTTGTGGCCGCCATGAAGTACGACGTGGAAATGTGGGCACCGGGCTGCCAGGAGTGGCTGGAGGTCAGCTCGTGCTCGAATTTCCGTGATTTTCAGGCTCGTCGGGCCAAGATTCGCTATCGTCCGGCTCGGGGCGCCAAACCGGAATTTCTGCACACCCTGAACGGTTCAGGTCTGGCCCTGCCACGGGTGCTCATTGCCGTGCTCGAAAATTATCAACAGGCCGACGGCAGCGTTGAGATTCCGGCCGTTCTGCGGCCCTATATGGCCGGCGTTGAGCGGATCGGGCCGGCGTCCTGAGCAGTCTGGACGGACAGACATGACGGGGGACAAAACCGGCCGATAAGGCGCGCTCAGCAGAGCCGGTGTCGGCTGGCTCAGGGGGCTTGACGGGCTGGAAAGGGGCAGATACTTATCGGCCCGACAGTGGCACCTGAATCGGACAAACACGACCCCGGTCAGGACCGTGAAGCCGAGATCGAACGCCTGACCCAGGAACTCTCTGGCCTCATTAACGAAGCTGGAACGCAGGGCCGCGAAGAGCTGCGTGAGTATGCGCTCAGCCTGATCCAGACCGAGACCGAGACAACCTATGTTGAAGAGCCGCCTCAGCAGGAGGTACCGAAACAGGAGTTGGTTTTTAATCCCTTAGCCCTGAGCATTCCCCTTGTGCTGCTCGGCATCCTGCTGCTCCTTCTCTTTCCCCCGGTTGGGGTGGTGATCCTCCTGTTTGCAGTGGTGATGGCGGTCGGCGGGGGGCTGTATACCTTGCTGTTTCATCGCAGATAGACCTCAACCGGGAGGAAGTGGGCAACATGGCCAGAAAACCCATTTCAGAAGAAGAACAACGGGAAATCGAAGCCCGCCGACGCATCGAACAGATTGCCGAACGCAAGAAGCGGGTCTCCGAGCGAGCCGAGCGTGGCGGCCTGTGGTCACGGCGTGATTTTTTCGGTCGGCTCAGCTGGGGCGCGTTTGGGCTGGTGTCGCTGATCAGCCTGCTGGCCTTTGTCCGCTCGGCCTTTCCCCGCGTCCTGTTCCTGCCCCCGTCCAGGTTCAAGGCCGGGTTTCCGGGCGACTATCCGGTCGGAGAGGTGAGCGAAAAATACACCCAGGAGTTCCGGGTGTGGATTGTTCGTGAACCCGTGGGCTTGTACGCCATCTTCGCCAAATGCACCCATCTCGGCTGTACGCCGCGCTGGTCGGGCTCTGAGAACAAGTACAAATGCCCCTGCCATGGGAGCGGCTATTACAAGACCGGCTATAATTCCGAGGGGCCGGCGCCGAGGGCGATGGACCGCTTCCAGATGTCGCTGGATGAGGAAGCGCGGCTCGAAGT
>WTHE01000369.1 GCA_011523315.1 Candidatus Binatota bacterium | reverse complement strand
GTCTGCACGTAGCGCACCGCAGCCAGGGCTGCGGTCGCGCCGTCGCCGGCCGCCGAGATGAGCTGGCGCGAGGACTCGCCGCGCACGTCGCCGGCGGCCAGGATGCCCGGTACGGCCGTGCGCATCCACAGGTCCGTCACGATCTGGCCGTTGCCGTTCAGAGGCGCGATCCCGTCGAGCAGGCCGCTGTTGGGCGTCAGCCCGGCGTAGATGAACACGCCGGCCACCTCCAGCTGGGAGGTCTGGCCGGTCTGGAGGTCTTCGAGCCGCACCCGCTCAACACCCTCCCCGCCCTCAATCGCCCTGAGCGCGGTGTTCCATCGAAAGCTGAGCTTATCGGCCTGACGGGCGCGGTCTTGCAGGGCGCGGCAGGCCCGCAGCGTGTCCCGCCGGTGGACCAGCGTGACCTGGGAGACGTACTGGGTGAGGTGCAGGCCCTCGTCCACCGCAGCATCGCCGCCACCGACCACCACCACCGGTTTGTCGATAAAAAATGCGCCGTCACACGACGCGCAGTGCGATACGCCTTTGCCGGCAAAGTCTTCCTCGCCGGGAATATCCAGGCTGGTGAAGCGCGAACCGGTGGCCACGATCAGCGCCCTGGCCCGCAGCTCGCCGGCGTCGGTGACCACCACCCGGTCGTCGCCCTCCAGACGCACGGACGCCACCTCGGTCAGCTGCATCTGCATGCCAAAGCCCATGGCTTGCTGCTGCAACAGCGGGCCCAGGGAATAGCCGGCCACCCCGTCCGGGAAGCCGGGGTAGTTCTCGATGTGCTCGCAGTTGAGGACCTGGCCGCCGGCCGAGAAGCGCTCCAGCAGGACGGTCCGGCAGCCGTCCCGAGCCGCGTACATGCCGGCGCTGAATCCGGCCGCCCCACCGCCGATGATGATGATGTCGTAGGTCTCAGCCATAGCCATACTCCACACAGAAAAAGTGCCCGCATCATACACCGATTTTTTCCGCTCAGCCATGCGCACGGCCAGGAGTAACCAACAGGAGTAGCCAACAGGAGTAGCCAAGTCTGGGCGTTCCGGCTAGGCTGCATTTGAGTCGCCGGCTTGCCGGCAATTATGGCGCGAGGAGTGAGGACGGAGACGATCATGAACACACACACCAACCGCCGGACACCAGGTTTGCTGGGCATTCTCGCCGTGGTGAGTCTGTGGATGGGTATGATGCTTATGGCGCCACGGCTGGCGCCGGCCGAGGAACAGCCCGCCGGTCCGGCGGCCGATGCCCAAGTCTTTCCCCCAGCCGACTGGCAGGATGCCCCCGACCCGCTGGCCAGTCCTGACGCCGTTCCGGGCGGCGGCATGACCTTCTTTCTGGCTCAGGAACCCAGCAGCCTCAACGGCTATCTGGACGGCTTCAGCCATGTCCAGCTGATCTTTGGCGCAATGTACGAGTCGCTGCTGAGCACCAATCCGGTGACGGTTGAAGATGAACCCAACCTGGCCGCCAGGTGGTCGATTGCCGCCGATAAAAAAACCTTCACCTTCTGGATCGACCCGCGCGCCCGCTGGAGCGACGGCCAGCCCATTACCGCCCACGATGTCAAAGCCACCTTCGACGCCGTTCTGGCCAGCCCCCGCACCGGTCCGACCCGGCTGTTTTTGAGCCGTTTTGCGTCGCCCACGGTTGTGGCCGCCGACCAGATCCGTTTCACCGCCAAGCAGGTCCACTGGAACAACCTCAGCACCCTGGGCGGCTTTGCCATCCTGCCCGCCCACCTGCTGGCCGAGACCCCGCTCGACGACCTGAATTTTGAGTTTCGGGTCACCTCGGGCCCCTACCGCATAGCCCGGCGCCGGCCCGGTCAGTCCGTCAGCCTGAGCCGGCAGCCGGACTGGTGGCAACGGGCCTTTCAGCGTAACCGGCACAAATTCAATTTTGACACGATTCGCTTTCGCTTCTTTGCCCAGCGTCCCAACGCGCTCGAAGCCTTCAAAAAGGGCGAGATTGATGTGTATGCGGTGTACACCTCGCGCATCTGGGTTGAAGAAACCCGGGGCGAGAGGTTCGACAAGAACTGGATCGTCAAACAGCGCGTGTTCAACGCCGCGCCGGTCGGCTTTCAGGGCTTTGCCCTCAACCTGCGCCGGGCGCCCTACGACGACCTGCGCGTCCGCCGGGCGCTGGGCCATTTGATCGACCGTAAACGGATGAACGAGCTGCTGATGTATAACGACTACGCCCTGCACCGCTCGTACTATGAAGACCTGTACACCCGGGCCAATCCCACGCCCAACCCGCTGACCGAGTACAGTCTGGAGACGGCCCGCGCCCTGCTTGACGAGGCGGGCTGGACGGTCAACCCGGCCACCGGCAAGCGCGAGAAAGACGGGCGCACGCTGGGCGTCAGTTTTCTGACCCGCGACGCGTCGGCCAACCGCTTTCTGGCCATCTACCGCGAGAGCCTCAAACAGGTCGGCGTTGAGCTGTCCATCGACCAGAAAGACCTGGCCGCCTGGGCCAAGGATATGGACGCCTTCAACTTTGATATGACCTGGGCGGCCTGGGGAGCCAGCCTGCGCCGCGACCCCGAACAGCTATGGTCCGGGGCCGAGGCCGAGCGCAACACCAGCTCGAATATCACCGGCTTTCAGGACGCGCGGGTTGACGAGTTGATCGCCCAGCAGCGGACCATCTTCGACATTACGCAGCGCAACGACATCCTGCGCACAATCGACCAGCGCATCTATGCCGACTATCCCTACCTGCTGCTGTGGTACTCGGACAACATCCGCCTGTTGTACTGGAACAAGTTCGGTACGCCGGACTGGCTGCTATCCAAGTACGGCAACGAGTATTCGGCCCTGACCTACTGGTGGCTGGACGAGGATTCGGTGGCCGACCTCGACGACGCCATGGCCAACGGCGAGGCGCTGCCCCCCAAGCCGTCCGAGGTGCGCTTCGAGGACGTGTTCGCGCCCGCAGCCGGGAGCTGAGCCCGGCAGGCAGACCTCAGCGTGCGCTTGTACTGCCATGGAACGGCTCGACTACTTCATCAAGCGTGTCCTGCTGATCGTGCCGACCTTTCTGGGCATCACCTTCATTGTCTTTACCCTGTGCCAGTTTGTGCCGGGCGGGCCGATCGAGCAGCTCCTGGTCCAGCTCAGAGTCGGTGCCGGCGCCGAGGCCGGGGGCGGGGGGCAGGCCAGCGCAGCCCTGACCCAGGAGCTGCTGGAGGAACTCCGGGCCGAGTTCGGTTTTGATAAGCCGCTGCTGGCCCGCTACTGGGACTGGCTGTGGCATAAACGCGCCGGGCTGTTGATGGAGTCCTACAAATGGCGCGGCCAGCCCAGCTGGGAGGTCATTGTGTCGCGCTTCCGGGTCTCGCTCATCTTCGGCCTGATCGGCTTCATCCTGACCTATGTGGTGTGCATCCCGCTGGGCATTGCCAAAGCCCTGCGCGACGGGCAGACCTTCGACGTGCTGAGCAGCCTGGCGGTGTTTACCGGCTACGCCATCCCCGCCTTTGCCTTTGGCATGCTGCTCAAGATGCTGCTATCGGGCACGGCCGACGACGTGTTCGGCCTGTTTCCGTCGCTCGACTGGTTTCCCGTCTCCGGCTTTGAGTCGGAAGACTTCCCCACGATGTCGGCCTGGGAGCAGCTGAAGGATCGGGTCCACCACATGTTCCTGCCCGTCCTGTGCTACATGCTGAGCAGCTTTGCGGTGCTGACCCTGCTGATGAAAAACTCGCTGCTGGAGCAGATCAGCCAGGACTATGTGCGGACCGTGCTGGCCCACGGCGGCAGCCTGCGCCGGGCGATCTGGGGCCACGCCCTGCGTAACGCCCTGATCCCGATTGCGACCGGCCTGGGCGGGATTCTGAGCGTCTTTTTTGCCGGCTCGGTCCTGATCGAAAGCGTGTTCGAGATTCCCGGCATGGGCAAGCTGAGTCTCGACGCCATTGTCAGCCGCGACTACGCCGTGTTCATGGCCATCCTGAGCCTGACCTCGGGGCTGGCCCTGATCGGCAATATCGTGACCGACATGGCCTATGTGTTGATCGATCCGCGCATCAATTTTGAGGGCCGCTGAGGTGTAAAGGGCTGCCCATGCTCAACCCGATCAACCAGCAGCGGCTGCGCGCCTTCAAGCGGCTGCGGCGCGCCTATGTCTCGCTGTGGCTGCTGGCCGGCCTGTACGGCCTGGGGCTGGCGGCCGAGCTGGTGTGTAACGCCAACCCCTACTACGTCCGCTATGAGGGCCGGTCCTACTTCCCCTTTCTGGCCGCCTACACTGCCCTCGGACTCAATCTGGGCGTCTACCCCGAAGATCGCTTTGTGCACAACGGGGTGCTCACCCCGCCCGACTACAAAAAGCTGAACCAACTGCCCGGCTTTGCCGACAAGCCCGACAACTACATGATCTTCCCGCCGGCCCGTTTCGGCCCGAACGAGATCATTCCGGCCGAGTCACTCCCGGTCTCGCGGGATGTCACGGTCAGCCTGACCCCCCAGGCTCAGGTCGGAACGGTTGACCTGCGCGCCGACCTGCGCATCAACCGCGCCACCAACTTCACGTTTTTCATGCCCGCCGACAACGACCGCGCCCTGCGCGGCCAGAGCCTGGACACCGCCTGGCCGCTCGGTCCAGACCTGCGCGGCGCAATTGCCGAGCGTTTTGCCAACCGGTCGGCTCCGGCCTTTGCAACCCAACTGCACAGCTACGCCGGCCAGCCGGCCCTGGTCTCGCTGCGCGCCTATCAGCCCCGGCAACGCCCACCGACCAGGGTCCGGCTGCGCTTTAGCGAACCCGCCGATCCCCACGCCCGCCCGGCCCGGCTGGTTTTTGGCCCGGACCGTCGTCTCAAGACCGCCGACTCCGAGCTGTGGCCACGGCTGTCCGAGGCCGAACAGACGCGCATCGCCGTGATCGCAGCCCAACGCCTGGAGCGGGTGGTGGAGGACCAGCGCCTGCGGCTGGCCGGTCAGGGCTTTCGGGCGCGCTTCGACCGGCTCGACGTGCGCTTTCCGTTTCCACCCCTGGCCGGTCATCCAATGGGTATCGACAACGCCGGCCGTGACGTGTTTGCCCGCATCCTGTACGCGCTCCGCATCTCGCTCAACTTCGGCTTTATCCTGGTTGCCGCCACCTTTGCGATTGGGATTTTTATCGGAGCCATCCAGGGCTATTTTGGTGGCCGGTTCGATATCACCAGCCAGCGCCTGATCGAAATCTGGAGCGCCCTGCCCTTTCTGTATGTGATTATTCTGATGGGCTCGGTGTTTGGCCGCAGCTTTGGCCTGCTGCTGTTCATCTACGCCATCTTCAACTGGATCAGTATTTCCTACTATATGCGGGCCGAGTTTCTGAAGCTGCGCCAAACCGCCTTTGTCGAGGCCGCCAGGTGTCTGGGCATTCCGAGCTTCCGGATTATCTTTCGTCACATCCTGCCCAACTCGCTGGTGCCGATTATTACCTTTTTTCCGTTTTCCCTGGTTGGCGCAATCGGCGCGCTCAGCGCGCTCGACTACCTGGGCTTCGGCCTGCCGCCGCCAACCCCGAGCTGGGGCGAGCTGCTCAGCCAGGCCCAGGTCCACACCGACGCCTGGTACCTGATTGTCTACCCGTTTGCCGCCCTGTTTTCGGTCATTCTGCTGGGCGTCTTTGTCGGTGAGGGCGTGCGCAGCGCGTTCGACCCTCGCAGCGCCAGCCGTCTGGAGTAGAACCCATGCTGTTGGAAGTCAAAGAGCTGACCGTGCAGTTTGCCACCGAAGCCGGGCTGCTGACCGCAGTCGAGAACGTGTCGTTTGAGGTCAAGGCGGGCGAGGTGGTCGGCATTGTGGGTGAGTCGGGCTGCGGCAAGTCGGTCACCGCGCTCAGCATCCTGCGCCTGATTCCCCGCCCGCCGGGACGTTTCGCGCGTGGCCGGATTGTGTTCAAGGGCCAGGATCTGCTGTCGCTGCCGCTCGGCGCGCTGCGCCAGATTCGGGGCAAGCAGATCGGCATGATTTTCCAGGAGCCGATGACCGCCCTGTCCCCGCTCAAACGGGTCGGCCGCCAGATGGTCGAAATCCTGCGCGTTCACGAGCCCGGCCTGAGCAAAGCCCAGGCCTGGGCGGCCGCCACCCGCTGGCTGGCCAGCGTGGGCATTCCCGAGCCGGCCGAGCGCATGCACAGCTACCCCTTCCAGCTGTCCGGCGGCATGCGCCAGCGGGTGATGATCGCCATGGCCCTGATGCTGCACCCGGCCCTGCTGATCGCCGACGAGCCGACCACGGCGCTCGACGTGACGATTCAGGCCCAGGTCTTTGAGTTGATCCGGGAGATGAAGGCCGACGATACCTCGATGCTGCTGATTACCCACGATATGGGCGTGATCTGGGAGCTGTGCGACCGGGTGCTGGTGATGTATGCCTCACACATTGTTGAGGCGGGCGATACGAACGCGCTGTTCGACGATCCCCGCCACCCCTACACCCGCGGCCTGCTGCGGGCCATGCCCCGGCTGGACGCCGAGATCGAGCAGCTCGAAGCCATTGAGGGCCAGGTGCCCTCCCCGCTGGACTATCCGCCCGGCTGTCACTTCTCCGCCCGCTGCCCGATTGCGATTGAACGCTGCCAAACCGAAGCGCCGCCGCTGGAGCGGCTGGCCGACGGCCGGCAGGTCGCCTGTTTCCGCGCCACCGAGCCGCTCGCGGACGGGGAGAACCGGCATGGCTGAGGCAGGTTCGGGCCGAGCGCTGCTCAGCGTGCGAGACCTGCGGACGTGGTTTCCCATCCGCCGGCTGCTGTTCTCGCCCAGCCGCGGCTATGTCAAGGCTGTGGACGGCGTGTCGTTCGACCTCTCTCCGGGCGAGACGCTGGGGCTGGTGGGCGAGTCGGGCTGTGGCAAAACCACCCTGGGCCGGACGCTGCTGCGCCTGGAGCGGGCCAGCGGCGGCCGGGTGGTGTACAATGGCCACGATCTGCTGAGCCTCGGCGAAGCGGCCCTGCGGCCCCTACGGCGGCGGCTGCAGATGATCTTCCAGGACCCCTACTCCTCGCTCAACCCCCGCCTGGCGGTACGCGACATTGTCACCGAGGGGCTCAGACAGCACGGCCAGCTTGACGGCAGCCTGGACGCGGTCGCCACCCGTCTGTTACACGAGGTCGGTCTGGACGCCAGCGCGCTGTACCGCTATCCGCACGAGTTTTCGGGCGGCCAGCGCCAGCGGATCAGTATTGCGCGGGCCATTTCGCTCCAGCCCGAATTCATCGTGTGTGACGAGGCGGTCAGCGCCCTCGACGTGTCGATCCAGGCTCAGATCATCAACCTGCTGGTTGACCTGCGCCATCGCTACGGCCTGTCCTACCTGTTCATCTCTCACGACCTGAGCGTGATCCGCCACATCTCACAGCGGGTGGCGGTCATGTATCTGGGCCGGCTGGTGGAGGTGGGAGAAACCCGGGCGGTGATCGACGCGCCCCAGCACCCCTACACCCAGGCCCTGGTGTCGGCGATTCCGGTCCCGGGCAAGGCTCGCAGCCGGCGGATCGTCCTGCGCGGCGACGTGCCCTCGCCCGCCAATCCGCCCAGCGGGTGTCGGTTTCACACCCGCTGTCCCCAGGCCATGGACCACTGCAAGACGGTTGAGCCGCCCCTGGTGCGGCTCAAGCACAACGGCGTCGAGCACCGGGTGTGGTGTCATCTGTACAGTCACTGACCGGCTGGCAAAAGATACTGCCCTGAATTGAAACCCAACAACCCGGTGAGGGGAGCAAGACCCCCAGAAAGGAGATGTACAAGAGCTTGAATTTCCGTCAGCAATGACGCACCTTAGGTTAAGGTCAGACGGTTGTCGCTGCGTTGGTATTAGCTAATCAAGGAGGTTGTTATGGACAAGCTGCCAATTCTTTTTTTCTTCAACAACACCATCCCTGGCCTGGGTTTTCAGGCACAGGTGGTAGCGCAGGGCCGGGCGCTGCTCGAACGGGGTGCTGAGGAAGAAGGGGAGGTGTGGGTCAGCGGCGTCCAGCCGGGCGGGATTGCAGAGGGCGGAAAGGATGAACGAGAAGCATACAGGAAGTTCAGGGAATTTTTCAGGTGTGTCCTGCTCGATATTGCCGCCGAGGCGGAGGATTTTGAAGTATTCGAGTCGCAGGTTCGGGCGTTTTTTGATGAAGTGTGCGCAACATCACAAAAGATGTGGTGGCGGGCCGTTCACCAGGTCAGGGTGGAGAAATACACTGAGGAATCCCTGAAAAAGCGCCCGGCTGATACGCCAGTCAAAGTCACCGTTGAGCGTATTGGACAGCTTGTCTTGGAGCACCAGACTGAGCAAGAATACGATCTTGCTGCCTAGCGTATGGCAACCGGGGGACAGGCTCGTATGAGCAAAGTGGTGGCGATGCTTGAGGCGTGTGCTGACGGTTTTTCGATCAAGCCAAAGGAACATTTGCAGTGGGTCTTCTACAACGGGAAAACGTCTCGTTTACCGAAAGGAGAACACGGAAAAGCGGACCCGGAAATCCAGAAGGGTCATATCAAGCGCATGATTCGCCACCTTGAAATTGACCTGGAGTGCGCCGAGAAGCATCTGGAAATCTTGAGGTGAGGTGAGGCTACGAAGCTTGAAGAAGAACACACCGCACGAAGGAGGCAAAACAATGAGTGATGAAATGCGCCGAGTCATGGACGAAGCCGCAATCCGCCGGGTGATTGATCGGTACTGTCATGCGGTTGATCGCGGCAGCGCGGACGACGTGGCCGCACTCTTTCACCCCAACGGGCGCTTGGCGGTCAGCCTTGAAGACAACGATGGGTATAACGGGCGTGAGGCCGTGCGCCAATGGTTCGTGAACTACCACACATACTTTCGCGCCAGACTGACCCACCTGCGGCACAAGATTTCCAACATCCAGATTGACCTGAACGGCGACGAGGCGCGGGTCGTGTCATACATGGACGCCGACCTCATTGCTAAAGACGAAACCATCCCACGCCAGGCAATCGGGCGCTACGATGACCGCTTTGTCCGTGAGGGTGGGGAGTGGTACTTCGCCGAACGCGTGATTGTCGTGTATCACGCCGACGAGCGCTTGGC
>WTHE01000016.1 GCA_011523315.1 Candidatus Binatota bacterium | reverse complement strand
CGATATGCACGTGCAGGGTGACGAACCACTCCTCGTCCATGCCGCCCAGGAAATTCTGAATCATGGCCAGATTGCCGACCGCGACCGGGCCGTGCGGGTCGAGGCGACGCCAGTTGTGCAGCGTCTGCGAGGCGTAGGTCAGCATCGGCGGGCGGCTGAGCCGCGTCGCCAGCCCGTGCCAGGCCACGGCCAGGGGCGCGGGCAGCCGGGTGGCGATGGGCCGGTCGGGCGCGAACACGTACAGATTGGCCATGAACGACACCATGCTCATGGCCCGCTCAGCCTCCCGTTCGGTGCGCAGGGCGGCCAGGGGAAACGCGGGCAGGCGCTCCAGGGTCGGGCGCAGGGCGGTGTTCAGGGCCAGCTTGGACAGGTCCTGGGCGACCGCTTCCCACTCTCCGCAGGGCTCGGGCAGGCGGATGAGCGGGTCGGGGGTGGGCAGAAAGCCCCGCGAAAAATCTCGATCTGGTGCGGTCATGGTTCTTCGTGCGCGTTGACGACGGCCTGTCGATCTCCTACAAGGGGGGTAGGGTACATCCTGGTATCATCTCCTACCCGCCCGCAGCAACAACCAATAAGGAGGGTTCTTTATGGCGGAGTATGATCTGTTAATCAAAAACGGCACGATCGTCGACGGCTTACGCACGCCCGCGTACCGTGGAGATCTGGCCATCCGCAACGGCAAGATCGCGGCGATGGGGAATATCACCGGCGACGCGACGCGTGTTATCGACGCCACCGGCTGCGTGGTGGCGCCCGGCTTCATGGACATCCACACCCACTACGACGCGGCCCTGACCGGCTGGGACCCGTACGCCACGCTGTCCGGCTGGCATGGGGTGACGAGTGTGGCCATCGGCAACTGTGGCTTTGGCTTTGCCCCGGTCCGGCCCGAGGACCAGGAGCGGGCGATGCTGCGCATGGAGCGCACCGAGACCATCCCGCTGTCCATCATGCAGGCCTCGATGCGCTGGGACTGGGAGACCTTTCCCGAGTTTCTGGACAGCCTGGAACGCAACAAGGTCGGGGTGAATACCGCCTCGCTGGTGCCCTACTCGCCGCTGCGCGCCTGGGTCATGGGCAATGAGGCGGCCCGCGATCCCGATTACACGGCGACCTCGGACCAGGTCGCGCGCATCAAGCACGTGTTGCGCGAAGCCCTGCAGGCCGGCGGCTTCGGTTTTTCGGGTTCGTTCAGCATGTCCAACCGGGACTATGACGGCGGCTATCTGCCGACCCAGGTCGCGCCCCGGGAAGAACTCCTGGAAATGGCCGAGGTCATGCGCGAGTTCAACCGCGGTTCGATCGAGTGGACCATGGGCTCGGCCCTCCAGGGCCTGGGGCTGGACTTCCTGCTGGAACTGGCCAAGACCAGCGGTCGGCCGGTGAACTGGAACGCCATCGTGTCCGACTCCAACAACCCCGACGGCTGGCGCAAGCAGCTGGCCTGGAGCGAGCAGGCCTACCGTGAGGCGATTGTCCTGCCGGTCGATATCTGTGTGCCGATTGAGCGCGATTTCACCCTGGAGACCATGGGCCTGTTCGACCAGCTGCCGGCCTGGAATGAGGCCACTGTCGGTACGCTTGAAGAGCGCAAGGCCAAACTGGCCGACCCGGACCGGCGTCCGGCGCTGCGTCAGGATATGGAGAAGCGACGGCGCATGATCGTCCCGTCCAAAGACAGCGACGGCGAGCAGGGCCAGGTCGGCATGATCAACTGGCAGGCGACGGTCATCGACGATGTCCACCTGGAGAAGAACGAGCCGCTGCGGGGCAAGACCATCGCCCAGCTGGCCCAGGAGCAGGGCAAGCATCCGGTCGATGCCATGCTGGATCTGGCGGTCGAGGAAGACCTCAAGACCGAGTTTGCCATGCAGGACTCGCTCAACAGTGATGAGGACTCCGTGGGTCAGATCCTCAAACACCCGCTGACCCTGATCGGCGCCTCGGACGGCGGCGCGCACACCAAGTTTCTGACCCTGGGCCGCTACCCGACCCACTTCCTGGCCCACTGGATTCGCGACAAGCAGATCATGAGCCTGGAAGAGGCGCACTGGCGGCTGTCGACCATGCTGGGCTGGGCCATCGGCATCCGCGACCGTGGCTGGCTGCGCGAAGACATGCCGGCCGACATCGTGGTCTACGATCTGGAAAAGCTCCGGGTACTGCCGATGGAGACCATCACCGACCTGCCCAACAACGACTGGCGACGGGTGCAGAAGGCCGACGGCTATCGCTACACGATTGTCAACGGCCAGATTACCTTCGAGGGCCAGAAGTGTACCGGCGCACTGCCGGGCAAGGTTCTGCGCAGCTACGACATGGCTGCGGCCTAGGAGCTGTCACGCCTGCGTCCATCCCCTACGTCGCTTCCAGCCGGATGGGGCGTTGGGGGTGGACTCCCAACCAAAACAGAGAGGCCACGGCCGCCAGCCCGGCGGCCATGTACAGCGCGCTGTCCCAGCCGTAGTGCTGGGCCAGCAGCGGGGTGAGGGTTGGCGACAGCGTCCCACCCAGATTGCCGCCCATGTTCATGAAGCCGCCCAGCGTGCCGGCATAGGTTTTTGCCAGGTCAATCGTTGTGGCAAAGTAGGCCGCCACCCCCAAAAACAGGGTTCCCGCTCCCAGCGCCAAGAAGAGCACGGCCAGGTAGGGGTTTGTCACGCTGGCGCCGATAGCGATCAGTCCGGCGGTCAGCAGCAGGCTGACAAACCCGACCCCACAGCGTCCGACGCGTTTGCCGAAACGCTGGCTCAGACGGTCTGTCAGCCAGCCGCCGAACGGCGCGCCTATCGCCCCGGCCACAAACGGCGCCATGCCGTACAGCCCGCCACTCTCGACCGAAAAATGCAGCACGTTGACCAGGTACAGGTAGAACCACGACAGATAGATGTAGCCGATATAGCCGAGTACGGTGTAAGCGGCGGTCACCAGCCACAGGCTCGGCGAGCTGAGTAGCGCCCGCCACGGAATAGGGCCGAGCGCCGGCCCGGCGGCGTCGGATTCATCTTCAGATTCATCTTCGGATTCATCGCCGGGTTCATCTTCGGTCTCATCCTCAGCCGCCGATGCCGGGGCAATATACTCCCGCTCTGCGGCGTTCACCCACGGATGCTGCTCGGGCCGGTCCCGAACCAGCCAGTACCACACCAGGGCCAGGACGATGCCGACGGCGCCGGCAATATAAAAGGCTGCCCGCCAGCCCCAGGTGACCATCACCCAGACAATGAAGGGCGGCGTCAGCGCTCCGCCCAGCGAGCTGCCGCTGACCGTAATGCCGACCGCCAGGCCGCGTTCCCGGGCCGCAGCCCAGTTGGCGATCACCCGGTTGCCGTTCGGCGGGGCGACCGCCTCGCCGATGCCGATCAGCACCCGGACGACCAGAAACGAGCCCACGATGCCGATGAACGAGGCCAGAAACAGCTCGCCGGCCAGCGCGGTCACAGCGGTAAAAAACGACCACCACAGGATCGCCACAGCCATCACGCCCCTGGGGCCGAAGCGGTCGCCCAGCCAGCCGCCCGGGATCTGGGACACGGCATAGCCAAACACGAAGGCGCTGAAAATCCAGCCGAACTGCACCTCGCTGAGGCCGTACTCGGGCATGATGTACTTGGCCGCAATCGAGATGTTGATCCGGTCAATGAACATCAGCACATAGGTGCAGTACAGCAGGCCGATAATCAGCCAGCGGGTCCGGGTCGGCGTAGGTGTTGACATGGTCCTCCCTGAAAAACGTCCAGACTCTAGCCCAAGAGTTCCAACCGTGGCAAGCCAGCCGTGCTCGAATTGTTGACGGCCGGGGGCCGATCTCCTAGAACGGAGTGGGGAAGCATCCAGCACTCAATAAAGGAGGGCCAATCATGGCCGAGTATGACATTGTCATTAAGAACGGAACCATCGTTGACGGCAGTGGCGCGCCCGGCTTTCGAGCCGACCTGGCGGTGAGCAGGGGGCGTATCGTCGAGCTGGGCAAGGTCACGGGCAGCGCCGCGCGGGTGATCGACGCGTCCGACCTGATTGTCGCGCCCGGCTTTATCGACCCCCACACCCACTACGACGCCCAGCTATGCTGGGACCCGCTGATCACCTGCTCGTCGTGGCACGGGGTGACCAGCGTGATTGTGGGCAACTGTGGCGTTGGGCTGGCGCCGTGCAAGCCCGCCGAACGGGATATCGCCACCTCCAATCTGGTCCACGTCGAGGCCATTCCGTATGAGGTGCTGAACAAGGGGCTGCCCTGGGACTGGGAGAGCTTTCCCCAGTATATGGACGCTGCGGCTCAGCGTGGGCTGGGCATCAATGTCGGCTTTCTGGCCGCCCTGTCACCCTTCCGCCAGTTTGTGATGGGCAATGAGGCCATGGAGCGCGAGGCCACGGCGGCCGAAACCGCGCAGATTCGCAGCCTGCTGGACGAGGCGCTTGGGGCCGGTGCCCTGGGCCTGTCGCTGACCGTTCTGCCCCAGCATCTCGGCTACAAGGCTCAGCCCCTGGCCTGTCGGCTGGCCAGTCATGACGAACTGCGCGCCTACGCCAGCCTGCTGCGGGAACGCGGCCAGGGGACGATTGAGGTGGCTCTGACCAGAAAGCCCAGCGCGGTGTCCGACAGGGAGTACGCGCTGCTGGAGCTGCTGGTTTCCGAGAGCGAGCGGCCGGTCACCTGGCTCAATCTGCGCGACCGCGATGACGATCCCGAGGCGTGGACCACCACCCTGGAGCGCGTCGCCCCGCTGCTCGAACGCGGCAGCCGACCCCAGGTGGCGGTACGGCCGCTGGTGGTGGAGTTCAATCTGCGCAACCCGTTCCTGTTTGCCGCCATGCGTTCGACCAAGCCGGTGTTCGGCGAGGCCACGCCCGAGGATCAGAAACGCACCTATGCCGACCCCGAGTTCCGTCGCGCGTTTGGGGCCGAGCTGGAGCGCAGCACGGTCTTTCATGACATCTGGCAACGGACCAAGGTGAAGGAAGTCACCAGCCCGGCGCTCAAGGCGCTTGAGTGGAAGACGATTGCCGACATCGCCCAGCAGCGCGGAGTGGCGCCCCTGGACGCCTTTTTCGATATCGCCCTTGAGGACGACCTGGGTCTCGACTACATGCTGCCGCTGCTCGACATCAACGAGGAGCGGGTGGCAAAAAAATTCAGCGACCCGCGCACGCTGATCGGTATCTCTGACGGCGGAGCGCACGTGGACATGCTGTGCAACGCCGGCTACCCGAGCTATCTGCTGGGGACTTTCGTGCGCGACAAGCAGGCGCTGAGCGTCGAACACGCGGTACGGCGCATCACTGCCGAACCGGCCCAGTTCTTCGGCATCAACGACCGTGGCGCGCTGCGGGTCGGGCTGGCTGCCGACATTACCGTGTTTGACCTGAACACCATCGACTCCCCCGAGCGTCCGGAAGTCCGTCAGGACTTGCCGGGTGGCGGGCGCCGTCTGGTGACCCAGGCCGAAGGTATTCAGTACACCATCGTCAACGGTCAGGTCTTGTACGAAGGACAACGCCAGACCGGCGTCCTGCCCGGTCAGGTCATCCGAGGCGGGCAGCCGGCCTGAGGGAGAACGCGCCATGTCGATACAACATGTGATTTCAGCCGATTCGCATATGGTCGAGCCGGGTGACCTGTGGCTCGAACGACTCGACCGCAAATATCGTGACGACGCCCCGCGGGTCGTCAAAAACGAGCAGTCCAAGGCCGCGCCGTATGTGTTTGTCGGACCCGGCATTCATCCGCTGACGGTGGCCGGTGTATTTGCCGCCGGCCGCAGCGGCGATGCGCTGCGCGCACACATGCAGAGCGGCTACGAGGCTGCCCGGCCCAGCGGCTGGGACCCGGTCGAACGGCTGAAGGATCAGGACCTGGATGGCGTGGTGGCCGAGGTCTTGTATTCCAGCCTGGGCATCGTCCTGCTGGGCATGCCGGACGGCGAACTGCAACAGGCGTGTCTGCGCGTGTATAACGACTGGCTGGCCGAGTTCTGCGCCCACGACCCGCAGCGTCTGGTCGGCATCGGGCTGTATCCGCTCAGCGCCCTGCCCGACGTGTCGGAGATTGAGCGCTGTGCCAAGCTCGGCCTCAAGGGCGTCCTGATCCTGGCCTCCGACACGTTGGAGCTGCCCTACAGCGACGAGCGCTTCGAGCCGCTGTGGCAGGTGTGTGCCGAGGCCGGGCTGCCCATCTCGCTGCACAAACCCCTGGTGTCCGGCATGCCGCGCACCGCAGCCATGCCGACTCCGGCCGACCTCCAGATTCATGTCATCCACGTTGTCGAGCAGTGCCTGACCCGGATGGTGTACGGCGGCGTGTTCGAGCGCTTCCCCGAGCTGAAGATGGTCTCGGCCGAGAATGACGTGGGCTGGATGCCGAACTGGGTGCATCGGCTCGACCACGTGCACGCCAAGATCCCGGATACCAGGCGCCTGCCGCTCAAACCCAGCGAGTACGTGCGGCGCAACATCTGGGGCACCTTCCAGGACGACCCGATCGGCCCGGCGACGTGGCGGTTCTTCGGCCAACATAACTATATGTGGGCGTCGGACTTTCCCCACGCCGACTCGACCTTCCCCCATTCGCTCGAGATTATTAACCAGCATTTTGCCGATATCCCGGCCGAGGTGACGCGCAATATCGTGTTTGACAACGCCAGGCGCCTGTATGGCATTGAAGTCGGCTGACAGGAGGACCCCAATGGACACGACCGAACTCGAACAACGACTGACCCGCATGGAAGACATCGAGGCCATCAAGCAGCTCAAGGCCGAATACTGCGACATCTGCGACGACGACCATAATCCCGACCGTATCACCACGATTTTCGCCGAGGATGGTATCTGGGAAGGCGCCGGTTTCGGCAAAGCCCAGGGGCATGCGGCCATTCGTGAGCTGTTCAAGAAATTCCAGACCCTGATCAGCTTCTCCCAGCACCAGGTGCTGAACCCGGTCATCAAGATCGACGGCGACCGGGCGACCGGCATCTGGTACTTTTTCGGGCCGTTCACGTTCTACAAAAACAACCAGGCCAAGTGGCTGGCCGCCCGCTACCAGGACGACTATGTCAAGCTGAACGGGGAGTGGAAGATTCAGCACCTGCGGGCGCGCGGACGGATGACTACCGATTACGAAAAGAGCTGGGCCGACAAAGCCTGAAGAGCCGACACCGGCCGGGCCCGCGTCCGGCCGAACCCCTCCCCATGCTGAAATATATTCTGTGGGACCACGACGGCGTGTTGGTCGACACCGAACACTGGTACTTTGTCTCGACCCAAAAGGCCCTGGCCGAACTCGGGATATATTTTGATAAAGACGAATACGTGGCGCACACGACCAGCGGTCAGACGATGTGGGAGCTGGCCAGGCAGCGGGGCGTCTCGGAGGATGTCATCGCCGTCCACCGCCGCAACCGGGACCGCTACTATCAGGAACGTCTGCGGACCGAGGACATTGAGATTCCGGGCGTGCTGGACGTGCTGGCCGAGCTGTCAGCGTTCTTTTCCATGGCGATTGTGACCACGGCCAAGAAGGCCGACTTTGGCCTGATCCACCAGGACCGGACGATTGTGTCCTACATGGACTTTGTCGTTGCCAACGGAGATTATGCGCGCAGCAAGCCGGCCCCCGATCCCTATCTGACGGCCCTGGAGCGCTTCGGGGCTCAGCCCCACGAGGCGATTGCAATTGAGGATTCCGAGCGCGGCCTGCGCTCGGCGGTGGCCGCCGGTCTTGAGTGCATCGTGATCGAACACGCGTTCACGCAGTCCCAGGACTTCTCGCATGCCAGTCGCGTCGTGCAGTCAATCCGTGACCTGCCGGCCATCCTGCTCGGTCAAAAAACGAAGCCCGTTTCAGGCTGACTGCTCTGTCCTCTGAGAAACAGTGAGAGTCATGCCGACCCGACTTCGGCCTCCAAACTTGTCGCCTCGGATGGCGGCTGGTACAGTGCGCTAGAGGGATGAGCGGGAGAGAATAAAAATTGTCGGGGAGACCTCGCATGACACAGCCACTCCAGACAGTTCTTGATTATCGCACCCGCCTTGACACAGCGGTCACAAGCTTCAGCCGTTACATTCATGACCTGTGCCCTGATGCCCGTCTCGAGATTTCGTTCGTCCGTTACGAAACAGAAGACGCTCATATCTGGATCACTTCACCTGCCACGATGACAGAAGACCAGCGCGATAGACTGAGTAGCCAAGTGGCGGAGAAGAGTATAGACATCCTGCTGAGCGAAGGCTTTCTTATCCTGGCCGGAGTCGAAGACCCCGACCTGATGAACCCATAGGGTCAGGATCTGGGAAGGTCGGCTTACGCTTTGCTAATCTGACCTGCGGGCCTGGTTGGCAGACGGACAAACGCTGGTTCCAGGGACAACGATATTTGCCACAAAGGATAGAAAATGGCTGCACAAGAAGCTGAAGGTAGAAGAGTTGAAGATGTCTCGCTGGAGCATCTGCTTCTCGACGGCGACAATCCGAGATTCGGTTCTCAGGAAACGAGTGCCAGTCAAGAGCAAATACTTGACCATATTGTCGAGAAATTCGGCGTGGACGACGTTCTCAGCTCTCTAGCAGTTAATGGCTATTTTGAAGCAGAGCCGCTAGTTTGCCGTAGACTCCCCGATTCAAACGAATCAGTGGTCGTCGAGGGTAATCGCCGCTTGGCTGCCTGTCTCATCATAACGCGAGACAAACGGGCATCCAACCAAAGGACTCGCTCCGAGAAATTTTACCAATTATGGAAAGAGAATGAAGAACCACGAATCGATCCAGTCCCAGCGATCATCTTCGCACCGGGCGAGCACCATAGTGCTATCTTATCTTATTTGGGCGTGAGGCACATAGCTTCTACTCTGTCCTGGGATTCCTATGCCAAAGCCTCATGGGTCGCACAAGTTGTCGAGAGCAGTGGACTAACAGTATCGGACGTTTCTAAAATGATTGGCGACGAACATCGGACAGTGAGTCGGATGCTGGAAGGATATTATTTTGTCCGACAGCTATCAGAGGCGGGAAAGTTTGTGCCGGAGGATAGTATCAGAAAAGGCCGAGG
>WTHE01000005.1:7680-9055 GCA_011523315.1 Candidatus Binatota bacterium | reverse complement strand
GTCCGGGCCAAGTTCGGGGTTGCTCCATCCTCCATTCCCGACTGGCTGGCCCTGGTCGGCGACGCTGCCGACGGCATTCCCGGTATTCCGCGCTGGGGGGCGGCTTCCTCGGCCAAGCTGCTGGCCGCATACGCTTCGATTGAGCGCATTCCAGACGACGCGGCGGAGTGGACGGTCACGCTGCGCGGAGCGGCCGCCCTGGCCGAGAGCCTGAGGACACGCCGCGACAAAGCCCGGCTGTATAAACGGCTGGCCACGCTCAGAACCGATGTGCCGCTTGAAGAGTCGGTCGCTGCCCTGGAATGGCGGGGCGCTCGGCGGGCCGAGCTGGAGGCGCTGTGTGAACGGCTGGGCGACCGGGCGCTGCTGGCCCGCGTGCCGCGCTATGACACCTCAGCCGGAGAATGACTTGAGCAGCAGGGAGACGACGCCCGCAACGACCGCGCCGGTCATCCACTGCACGACCGACAGTTCCCGCTCAAGCCGCACGATGTCGGCCTTGGTCGCCAGACTCTCTTCCGACATGGCCTGGGCGGCCGCGCGCGCCTTTTCTTCAGGCGCACCAGCCGCTATCAGCGCGTCGTACAGCTCGGTCACCATCAGGCTCATAGCGCAAATATGAAATTCTTTCCGGTCGTGGGCAAGAAGAGCGGCTGAACCCGGGGATATGCTCCCTTACCCGTCAGTTGTTTTTGGACGCTGCGGCGACCGCTTCGACCGCTTCCATGACCCGCAGCAGGTTGCCGCCCCACAGCCGGGCGATGTGGTCCTCGCTATAGCCCCGGCGTACCAGTTCGAGGGTGACGTTGAGGGTCTCGCGGGCGTTGTTCCAACCCACGACTCCGCCGCCGCCGTTGAAGTCCGAGGCAATGCCGACATGGTCGATGCCGATGAGCTTGACCGCATAGTCGATATGGTCGGCCAGCTCCTTCACTGAGGCCCGGGGCCATTGCAGATCGATCTCGGCCCGGCGGGCGTAATAGGCGTCGCGTTCCGCTTCGCTCAGCCGGGCGAAGTCGGCGGCATCCTTGAGGCCCATGTTCTCCCGCAGGGCGAAGAGCGCGGCCTGCTTTTCTTCGGGCACTGGGCGCAGGTAGGAATCAAAGGCGACGATCTGGACCACACCACCGTTGTCCTTGAGTGCCGTCAGGGCTGGGTCGGGCAGATTACGGGGATGATCCTGAAGGGCGCGTACAGACGAGTGGGATGCGATCACCGGCGCGCGCGACGCGGCTATGGCGTCCAGGGTCGTGCTCATGGCCGAGTGGGAGACGTCGACCATGATACCGAGCGCGTTGGCCCGGGCGATCACGGCGCGTCCGAAACTGCTGAGACCCCCGTGCTCGACGTCCGGCTCCTCGCGGCCGAGGCTGGG